>JBIKNA010000253.1:0-10182 GCA_044358965.1 Polyangiaceae bacterium | reverse complement strand
TCCCCGGGGCCTTTGCGGGCTACCGGGGGTTTCGCCTTTTGTCATGATCGAAGCCGAGCCTCTCGCCGTCGCCGCCGCCGACGCCATGGTGCCGACACTGCTCTACGCCGCAGCGAGACCCAGGGCCCGCCTGGTGCTTGCCCACGGGGCCGGTGCGCCGCAGCGGCACCCGTTTATGCGTCGCATGGCGCAAGAGATCGCCGTCCGGGGCATCTCCGTGGCCACCTTCGACTTCTTCTACACGGCGAAAGGCAGCAAGCGCCCCGACCCGATGCCATTGTTGGTGCAAGCGTTCGCGAGTGTTGCTCGGCACGTGGCCGCCATGGATCCTGCGTTGCCGCTGGTTGTGGGCGGCAAGTCCATGGGCTCGCGTGTGGCGTGTCTCGTCTCGGCGGAACTGCCCGTCCGCGGCGTCGTGGCGCTTGGGTATCCGCTCGTACCCCCTAGGGCCAAGACTCCGCCGCGCACCGACCAGCGCGAGGGCCTGTTGCGCGCGCTCGCCGTACCCGTGTGCATTGTGCAAGGAGAGCGAGACCCCTTTGGGGGGCCTTCGGCATTTGCCGAGCTCATGAGCGCGCTGCCCTCGGGGTCCGTGCTTTTGGGCATCCCGGGTGCCAAGCACTCCTTCGAGGTGCCCAAACGCGGCGCACTGTCCGAAGACGCCGTTTTTGCCTTGGTCGCCGATGCCGTCGCGCGCTTTTGCGCCCCATGACCAGTGCTGACGTCGTCCAGAGGCGACGGAGACTTGAAACAGTGCGTGTTCGCGATTCGAATCACCCCGTGACCGCTCCGCGCTCGCGCCTGGCCCGTCGATGGCCCATTGCCTTCGCGCTCGTTGGTCTGCCCATGGCCTTTGCGTGCCGCGCCCCCACGCGCATCGTCGTGCGGGTCACCACCGACGTGCAGTGCGGCATCGAATCACCGGCGCCGGTCATCACCTTGGGGGCCGTGGGGGTACCCTCAGACGATGTGGCCATCGCCACGCTCAAGGTTCCGTGCAAGTCCGTCCCCGACCAGGGCACGGTGGTGGTCACGCCACCCCCAAGCGCCGATCGCGAAACGCCGGTCACCCTTCGCCTGGCCATGAGGTATCGCAGCGATCTACCCCCGGCCAGCGACGAGTGCACCCGGGCCTCCTCGGCGTTGTGCATCGTCCAACGGCGCCTGCTTCGCTTCGAACCCTACGGCACCATCGAGTTGCCCATCGAGCTCAACGCCAACTGCCGCGGTGTGTACTGCGGTCCGTTGTCCACCTGCAACCGCGCAGGGCAGTGCGTCAGTGCCGACGTGACGGGGTGCGCCGGTGACGGATGCGACCCCACGGGCCGTGCGCCGGACGGCTCGCCCTTGCCTCCGGGACCGCCCGTACCTGGCGCCGACGCGGGGGCCGATGCGCCGTCCGACGTGGTTTCCGTCACGGACGGCGCGGCAAGCGACGCCGATGCGCAAGCACCATCGGACAGCGGCGAGGCTGGGCTCGATGGCGGAGATTCTGGCTCCGACGCGGGGCCGGGGCTGCCCACGGTGGCCGGGTTGTGCGGAAAGTGCACCCCGCTGCAGAAGTGCTGCCTCCGCAAGGGCCCCATCGACGCGATGTGTGTGCCCACGCAAGACACATGCGCCAGCCACGCGCCGCACGACATCGAGGTGTACTGCCGGCGCTACGAGGACTGCAGCAATCTCGACCAATACTGTGGCTACTACCCTGCACAGAAGCAGTTCAACTGCGCTTTCAACACGCAGCGCGTTGCCTGCGACGATGGCTTCGAGTGCCGCACGCCGGCGGGCAACATTGTGCTCGATTGCGCAACCAGTACCGATGGTTTCTCGCTCTGCGCGCCTCCACCGTGAGCAAGCATCGGTAGCGGCTTCTCGTCACTGACCTTGCCGCGCGTGCGCTGATGGCGCGGTGGGTGGGGCTCGCGTTGCCTCGACAAAAGGCGCTACCTTCGCCCGATATGGCCATCGTTGTGGGAGCACCCTTACCGACGGAACTCACCGACGCCCTTGTCACGCGTGTTGATGGACATCGCGCGTCGCTCGCCTCGCTACTGCAGGGCCCGGGGCCTTCTTTGTTGGTTTTCGTGCGGCAGTTTGCTTGCGCCGCGTGTGGCCAGCGCACCGCGGAGCTGCTGCGTCATATCGAGACGTTGCACCGTACACAAACCAAGGTGCTGCTCGTCGGCTGTGGCTCCCTCGACCACGCGCGGGAGTACAGTCACCGTTTCGACATCGCGTCGCGCCCCATCACGCTGATCACCGACCCCTCATTGCGCGCGCACGCCGCCGCGGGGCTGCTCCATAGCTACTGGGGTGTGCTTGGCCCCATGGGAACGGCGGCCCTGCTCAAGGCCATGCTGGCGGGGCATCGCAATGCGTGGGGCCACGGAGACTTCTATCAGCTTGGTGGCACGGTGCTCCTCGACGAGGCAGGCCACGTGCGGGCCCATCACGCCGAGCGGTACCTGGGCGATGCCTTGGCGCTCACCGAGGTGGTGGACATGACGTTGGCCATGAGCATGGTCGCGGCCAGCGCGTCGGGGGTACCGCTGCCGTGAGCGCCCTGATGCACGTGGCCAACGGCCTCAATCTGCTCTCGTTTCTCGTCAAAGACATTCTTTGGCTACGCCTCTTGTCCATCTGCGCGGGCGTCTTGTGGCTCTTCGTGATGCTCTTGCGGCCAGACCCTCAGCTGGCCGCTGCGGCGTGGACCGCGCTGTTCATGACCATCAACGGCGTACAGAGCCTTCGACTGGTGCTCGAGCGCCGCCCGTTGCGCCTGAGCGGCGATGCGCAGCACCTGCACCAGCTTGTCTTTCGTGGGCTGCGACCGCAGGAGTTTCGCGGGCTCACGGCTGTTGGCGACTGGGAGCACAAGAAGGCGCAGGACTTCGTTGTGCGCGCCGGGGAGCCGTTGCCTCATGTGCGGGTGTTGGTCCGCGGCACCGCGAAGGTGCAAAAAGACAGGGTCACACTCACCGAGCTATGCGAGGGACAGTTCGTAGGCGAAATGGCGTTCGTGACCGGCGAGCATCCTCAGGTGGACGTTGTTGCCAGTGACGACGCTTTGTTCTTTGCCTGGCGCAGCGACGCGCTGCGAGATCACCTGGCCGAGCACCCGGAGCTCCGCGCACAGCTCCAGGGGCTGCTGGGCGCCGACCTTGCGCGCAAACTTCGGCAGCAGCAGGGGTTGGCCCAGGGCACCTCGGGTTAGCAGCGGCGTCGGCACGAGGGGAGCGAGGCCCGCGTGCCGAGCCTACCGCGCCTCCAGCTTGAGGCACCCGGACACCACCACAACCTCTTTGGTGCTGGGGGCAATGGTCACGCGATGCAGTTCTTTGCGGCCGGTATCGTCCATGAGCTGGATGACATCGCCGTCCGTCGCGCGCTCTTCGGTATGGGTTGACGTGTTGAGCGACGTCTGAAGATCGGAGCCTGCGCGCTTGAAGTACAGCCGCACGGGCTTGTTGCATGAGTTGTACATCTTGATCCGCTCGCGCTTGGGAGGCGCTGGCGGCGCTGCTGCCACCGTTGGGCGTGGCGGTGCTGCGGGCACCGTGGTGGTCTTTGCAGTCGCGCTGGGTGCGGTCGTCGCTGCGGTTGTGGTTAGCGATGGGCTCTCGGGCAGTGGCTTTGCGGGCGGCGCGGCCGACGTCACTGGCTGCGGCGCGGTGGGGGCCCCTGTCGCGGAGGTTGGCGGCGCGATCGGTGCCGGGCTCGTTGTGGCGACCGCGGGTTTGGGGGGCGCAGCCGGCGAAGGCTCTGGGGGCGCTGGGCTGCCCGAGGCCACCGCGGGTGGCTGCGTTTCGCCTGGACGCGGAGCATCGCAGGCAAGAACCGATGTGCAGAGCGCACCCGCGAGGGCACACATGAAGAGAGGGGGCGAGAGCGTCGTCATGGGCACTGGAGCATTGGACGCTCCAAAACTGAATTGTATTCAGTTAATGTTTGGCCCTGCAAGAAGTCGTCGCATTCTAGCTATTTGAATGCGCCCACCCACCGCTTCCGCCTTGCGCTTCCCGCTATTTGCGTCGGAACAGCTTTCGGAACAGCTGGCCAATGCGCGATGGGGGCGCCGCAGCGGCCGTCGGGGCTCGCGTGGTGGGCTGCGGCTCGTCGGCCTGTGGCGCTTGCGCCCCCAAATCGGCGAGCACTTCATCGAGCGCGCGCCCTCGCTGGAGCTCCAGCGGCAGCTGCCGTCCGCTTCGTGCGTCCGTGGCCTCGACGGCCATCACGCAGTTTTCGTCGAAGGAGAGCTGCAAGCGCACCTTGCCGTCCGCAATGGACGGGTCCTCCACAAGAGCGCTGCAAATGTACTCGTTGCGCCGGACATCGCTCGACTCACCCTGAAACAGCGGAACAGAGATGGTCCCGAGGAGATCGGCCTGGAACACCGCTTCGGCCGCCGTGGGCAGCCGAGCATGTCGCTTGGCAATGGGCACGAAGCGTAGACCATGGACGCCGTAGCCCACGCTCATGGGCAGGATGTCCACGAGCGTTGCGCCCTGACCCGTCGTGATCTCGCCGGCCAGCAGCGCGGCTCCGACGGCCACGGCTTCGTCCGGATTGATGCGACGGCTGGGGCGCCGGCCAAACAGCTCGGCCACGGCGGACTGAACCGCCGGGATCCTTGTCGCACCGCCGACGAGCACCACGTCGTCGATGTCTTGCGGAGATAGACCGCCCGAGGACAGGACCTCCGAGGCGATGTGCATCATTTTCTCCACCAGCGGGCGGGCCAGGTTGTCGAAGGTCTCTTGGGTGACCTCGACGGAGAGGTTGCGCTTGGGCTCGCGGGTGAACTCCATGAGCGACACGAGGTGCTCGGACTGCGCCGACAGTGCTTTCTTGGCCCCCTCGGCGGCCTCGCGCAGCCGAGCGACTTGTTGCGCATCGGGGCTGAACTCCATGCCGTTGCTTCGCTGAAACTCCGACAGCAGGTACGACGCCAGGGTGTCGTCGAAGTCTGCGCCTCCGATGAAGTTGTCGCCGCCCGCAACAACGACTTCGAGTTGCTCGTCGGCCACATCGACCACAGAGAAGTCGAAGGTGCCGCCACCGAAGTCCCACACGGCCACGCGCGCCCTCTTGCCCGGCTGCTTGTGCCCGTAGGCCACCGCTGCTGCCGTAGGCTCCGCCACCAAGCGATGAACCACAAGGTTGGCAAGCTCCGCCGCCCGGCGTACGGCCTCTCGTTGCACTTCGGCGAAGTAGGCCGGCACCGTGATCACGGCTCCGGTGACGGCGCGCCCCAGGTGCTCTTCGGCCGAGGCCCGGACCTCTTGCAGGATGCGCGCGGCGATGGCCTCCATGCCGACGACCTCGGTGCCCAGGTCGATGCCAAACTGGTGTCCCGCGGCCTCGGCCAGCGGATACGCAAAGTACTGTTGCAGCTCTTCGGCGACATCGCTGCTGTAGGTGCGCCCAATCAGACGTTTGGACGCGTACACCGTCCGTTCCGGGTGAAGCACCTGCCGGTCGACGGCACGTTGACCGACGTAGCTCGCGCCGTCCTGGCCAAAGGACACCACCGACGGGATGGTGTTGGTTCCGGTGCGTCCCAGCAGAATTTTGGGCTGGCCGCCCTCGACGAAAGACGCACACGTATTGGTGGTGCCAAGGTCGATGCCAATGACCAAGCCTGAAGCGTGCGCCCCGAGGGGATCGAGGCCAGCGCCGTCTTTGGCAAACGGATCACGCTGTGCACCCTGCGATGCCCCCGGTACCGGCGGCGGTACGGCCTTGGGGCCGATGAGCTGCTTGGGAAGGGGCGGCGGCCCTCCTTGGGTTCGGGGCACACCTTCGGGCAACGAAGCGAGCACCTTCAGCAGCGCTACATCGACCCCAAGGCACAAGAATGTGATGCCCATGCCCCGGCCCGGGTCTGCCCAGGCCACCGAGGCAAGGCCCGTCGCAAAGCGCTCACCATCATCGTCGAGCACGTCGAAGCGAATCTCGGTGCCGACCTTGGGCAGCGATTCCGTCGCGATACGTGCTCCGCTGGCGCTGATGTCGCGGAGGCGGTCGAGTTGCACCGCTTCTTGGCCCACGACGCACCAGAGGATGCGTGCGCGAGAGGGGGTCCGGTCTGTGGACCGACGGTCGGATTCGCTCATGTGATCTTCGCTGGTCTCGTTCGGTACGGTGAGGGCGCCCGGAACCCCCGGTCCGGGCGCCTACTTGGGGCTGTCGGTTCGATTAGGGGACGCCGAGCGCCTTCGCCCGTGCCTTGGCCTTCTCGAAGAGGGCGAGGCGCTCTTTGTTCCGCGCCTCGATCTCGCGAACCAAGACGTCTTCGTACTTTTGAAGGGGCTTGGCACAAGTGGTAGCGACCTTGTCGAAGGTCTTGTCGCGCAGCGCCAGCGTCTCGGCGTGTGTGCTCTTGGCCTGTCGCGTGAGCTTGACGAAGTCTGGTCGGGCAGCCTCCCAAACCTTGGTGCCACAGGTCCGGTAGTCTTCTTGCGCCGCACTCAGGTCTGCGGCGCCAGCGCTGGTGGAGCCGCCGCCCTTGTGCAGGTACGACAGCGAGTGGTCGTCGAGCAGCACATGTTGCATCGGTGCGGGCCACTCGCTGCTCTTGCCCAGACCCGCTTCGAACGGATAGCCCTTTTCCGCGTCGCCCCCGAAGGCAACCAGCCGGTAGCGGCCTCCGTCGAGCGTCACGAAGATGTAGCCATCGGCAGACTCCCACAGGATTCCCGGGGTGCCGTCCGCGAGCGGATCCGGCCAACCTTTGGCCTCACGCATGCGGATGTTGTGCGCGGGGTGGTCGATCAGCCGGATGCGGTTCTTGGGCGCGACGGTGTTGTCGCGACCGAAGTGCTGCCCGTCCACCCAGTTGGGGGCAACGCCCGTCTCCCCGATGAGCACACCGCCCCACTTCAGAACCCCGGCCTTCTTCTTGTCCCAGGGTTCGTCCGTGGGGTACCCGCCGAAGCCCGAATCGGAGTGGAACACATCGTCGATGTGCATGGCCGCGGGCTGGTAGTGCGGGTTGTAGTGCCCCCGGGACCGGTAGCGCACGAACATGGTGGCGTCCGCCAGGGCCATGGCCTCGGCCACCTTGGCCAGGTTCGACGAGTCTTGCGGCTTGAACTGCGGGAACTTCTTCATGATGAGCGTTGGCTCGAGCGCCGCCGTCATCTGGTCGTAGGGCGAGGGCTCCTTGACCGGCGTCTTGCCGATCTGGGTGGCGGCGCCAAGCAGCGGAGCGTCGGCGTCCCGGCTCAACGATAGCGTCCGGCCGTCCCTCAGGAACTCGACGGAGCCGTCGGCGCCGAGCTTCATCCAAAGCTTGCCGTCCGGGCCGTACAGATCGTAGCGGTCCGCGTCGGCGCTGCGGCGATCTTCGTGTTTCTCGACGGCTAGCTCGATCACGTCCTTGGTTCCATCGATCTTGATCTTGGGCTTGTCGCCGGAGCGATCGATGACAATGCCGAACATGCCGTCGCCGCTCGAGTAGTGGCCCAGGCGCCGGGCGCCGACCTTGTTGTCGACCGCCGCAGGTTTCGGTGCGTCCGCCGTTGTCTTGGCCGGGGGCTGTTCGCCGCCGCCGCAGGCAGCGAGGGTCAACAGGGCAACGAAAAACGATCCACGTCGCATGGCATTCCTCCGAGGTCCGTCAGGCTATCGCGAGAATTTCCCATCCGTCGCGCAAATCGCCTGCGGCCCCGCGCGGGCAACCGCGGCGCCGGGTCTGCACGGCGCGTTGCGCTAGAAGCACCATGCAACACGGGGGTAGCATCCGGGGATGCGTGTCGATCGAGATAGATTCTTGGCGTTGGCGAGCGCCATCTGCGGCGGTGCCGCGCTGGCCGGCGCTTGCAACAGCGGAGGCCCGCCCGTCGTGCCCGTCACCGTCGTCGAGATGCCCAAACGGCCCCAGGCGCAAGCTGCCCCAGATGCGGGCGCCGCGCCGCGCACCGTAGCCCGCAGCAAGGTGCCGCCGCCGCCAAGTAGCGAGGGTGACGATGACGACGACGACATGGGGGGGCCGGACCTCGAGGGGGGCGTTGTCGTAGGCTCCTCCGTGTTCGCAGCCTCGGCCCAGGGGTGCGGCGTGGCGGATCCCGCCACGGTGACCCGGGCCACCCCACCGTGCAACGACGCGACGGGGGTCGCACCGGCCTGCGCATTGCCGCGGTGCGTAAGCGGCGATTTTCCATTCTCCCGCGACCATTGCGAGGACTACCGGCGGTACATGAAGCCCAAGGTCGCCGAGCGGGCCGTGCAGTGCCTCACGCGCCTTGGCGGGAAGGGGATCTGCGACGGGTGTGGCATCTATCGTTGCGGCGATCAGGCGCTCAAGAGCGCGTGCCCAGACCTCACCGCCGATGTCATCTGCGGCCAAATCGTCGCGTCTTGCCCCAGCGTCAACCGGGCCCAGTGCTCCGTGTATCTCTCGGGCATGAACGCCGCCGGCCGCGCCAAGGTGCGCACCTGCCTCGCGGACCCGTCGGGTTGTGGCTTCGGCTTGTATTCGTGTGTGGAGAGCTTGTGACGAGCCCCATCGACGGCGGCGTGGTCATGATCACCGGTGCCTCCTCGGGCATCGGTTTGGAAATGGCACGGGTCGTGGCGCCCCGGTGCCGTCGCCTCGTGTTGGTGGCGCGGCGCGAAGAACGGCTGACAGCGCTGCGCGACGAACTCCTGAAGCTGCGGCCCGATCTCAGCGTCACCGTGCGGCTCTGCGACTTGTCCGACGCATCGCAGACCGCATCGCTGGCTGCGGAGTGCGGCGACCTGGACGTCCTGATCAACAACGCAGGGGTTGGGGACATGTCCCTGTTCGAGCGCGCCGACGAGACCCGTCTGTGCGCGATGATGGAACTCAACATGACGTCCCTGGTGCGCCTGACGCGTGCGGCACTTCCGGGCATGTTGGCCCGTAAGCGTGGGGGGATTCTGAACGTCAGCAGCGGTTTCGGCCTGTCCTACCTCCCCGGTTTCGCGGTGTACGTGGGCACCAAGCACTTCGTCACCGGCTTCACCGAGAGTCTGCGCGCCGAGCTCCGGGGGACCGGTGTGACCGTCACCCAGGTTTGCCCGGGCCCGGTGGCCACCGAGTTCGAACAGAACATCGGCAACTTCACGGGCCACAAGGCGCCGTCCCTCATCGAGATCAGCGCCGCCCGGTGCGCCAAGGTGGCCATTCGGGGGCTCGACCGCAAGCGTGGCATGGTGGTGCCAGGGCTTGCCGTGGGCCTCTCTCTACTTTTGGTCCAGTTCACTCCCCGGCCCGTGGTGCGGTGGGTTGTGGCCCTGCTGGGTGGTGCCCTGCGCCGCGCGCAAGACCAAACGGCGGGGCGCGCCAGTGCCTAGCACGGGCACAAGACCCCGCTGCCCCATCGCGGTGCTAAGCTTGGAGATGTCAGCTCTCCGCGAGAGTTCTTTTTCCCATGAGCAATAACAGCAGCCGACCGCCGCCCCCGGGGCTCAAGCGCCCCAGTCTCAGCGACGCCCTCAGCGAAGCCCGCGCCATTTCCGGTGGGCAGAGTTCGAGGCCGCCGCCGCCCCCTGCAGACTCTGGCGTTCGGCGCATTCTGCTGGTGGACCCAGATGCCGTGTTCCGGGGCAAGCTCGCGGCGGAGCTGCGACCATTCTGCGAGGTCTACGAGGCTGGCGATGGGCTTGCCGCGGCAGAGGCATGCTCCCTTGGGCCCGCGCCCACGTTCATCGTGACCGACGTCGCGATGCCCAAGCTCGATGGCTTTGCGCTGGTGAAGTTGCTCAAGGGGCACCCCACGCTCAAGCACGTGTCCTTTGCGTTCCTCTCGGCCAAGGCGGCCCCGCAAGATGTCATGACGGGCATTGGCCTCGGCGCGCGGCAATACATCCAAAAGGCCGCCCTGCCGGAGATCGTCGCAAAAATACGCAAGCTTGCCGGGGTCTAGACGTCGTTTGACCAGTGCCCCCTTTCAATCGGGGGGAAGGAGACGCATGCTCTGTTCATGGGCTTCCGCCTCGGTCGCATTCCCGTTCGCATTCACGGGTCGTTTCTCATCACCACGCTGCTCCTCAGCACCGTAGGCGGGGCCAGCTTTGCCAATGCGCTGATCTGGCTCGCGGTTGTGTTTTTCTCGGTCCTCATGCACGAACTCGGGCACGCCATCGCCGGCCGCCTGTTCGGCCTCGAGCCGCAGATCGACCTTCATGGCATGGGCGGCACCACCTCCTGGGGTC
>JBIKNA010000252.1:0-10183 GCA_044358965.1 Polyangiaceae bacterium | reverse complement strand
GGAACTCTCGGCAAAGCGGCCGAGTGCTTGGAGCACAGTGGCGCGATCGAGCTCCAGGACCGCTCGGTCCCCGCCCGGTCTGTGGGTTCGCATGACTTGGTTCAGCGCGTGGAGCGCTGCATCTGGGCGCCTGGCGTCGAGAGCGCTGCGCATGCCCGCGGTGCGATCGGAGTGCCCAAGGCAACCCGAGGTGAGTATGGCTAACAGGCCGGCGAACAACTTGCTGGTGTCTACGTTGAGGGTGCGTTTGATGGTGGCCAATTTTGAGAACACTGCGGCCGACCCAAGCAAAGTGCGTGCCTACCTCGCGCTCTGGACCATGCCCGCGTTTGGGAAGCTCGCTGTGACCCGCGGCACACACCAAGGGGTAGTCCGCCGATTCACACCGGGGAGAGCCCTGCGAAGAATCGGGAATAGGGCGCCGTTCCACCGTGCTCCCAGGTGACTCGAGCGCGCCTGTCACGCTGCCTGGGTCCAACGGCTCGCCTTGCCTAGGGGCTTCGCCCGGCCTCGATCACGCGAGTGCGGAACCACCGGTGCGCGGCGTCGTTCTCGTAGCTTGCGCTGTAGCCGATGGAGAACGTGAAGCCGCTCACCGGCACGGGCACCGGCCGGGTTACCAGTCCGAACGCCATGACTTGCGCGGCCATGCCTGCGGGCATGGTGACCACCAGGTCTGTCTTGGCAACCACAGCTGCCGCCGCGGCAAAGTGCGGCATGCGCAACACCACCCGTCGGGTGAGGCCCAGCGGTTCGAGCGCCATGTCCACGGCTCCACCGGGCAGCCCTCGCGGGGTCACAAGAACGTGATCGAGCGCCGCGTAGCTTCGCGCCGTGAGCGGCTTCTTGAGCGCCGGGTGCTTCTTTCGCAAGAGAACCACCATGTGCTCGTCCCGTACTGCGTCGTGCAAGATGCCGGCAAGGGCGCGGAACCTGCTGCCGAAGGCCAGGTCCACATCTCTGGCTTGAATGGCGCGTTCTACGTCGTCGCCCAGGAACATGGTCACCACGTCGATGCCCGGTGCCTCTCTTCGCAGCACCGGGAGCAGCCGCGGCATGAGCATGATCTCGGCGTAGTCGGTGCCGGCGACCACAAAGGTGCGCTCGATGCTCGCGGGCTCGAAGGCAACGTTGGAGCGGGCCAGGATCCCCTCGGTTTGCGAGAGCACCTCGCGCAACGGCGCCTGCAGTTGCTCTGCCGTGGTGGTTGGTCGCAACGCCGAACCGGCCCGCACGAAGAGCGCATCGTCGAAGGTGAGCCGCAGCCGAGCCAGCGCGTGGCTGATGGCCGACTGCGTACGCCCCAGCCGCCGCGCGGCCAGCGTGGTGCTTCGCGAGCGCAAGAGCTCGTCGAGGATCACCAGCAGGTTCAGGTCTGTCTGGGCGACATGATGAAGCGTACGCATAGTGTCTATGTACACTATGAATTGGATGTAGACTCGCCCAGGCCTTAGCTTGAGGGTTCGGACGAAGTGAAACCGTCCACGAAAGGGCAACGACGATGAGCAAGATTGCGGTTTTGGGCTCGGGGCAAGTGGGTCAGGTTCTCGCCGATGGCCTCTTGCGCTACGGCCACGAGGTCATGCGCGGCACCCGCGAGCCCAGCAAGCTCGCCGATTGGAAGGCTCGCGCCGGTGCCAAGGCACACACGGGCACCTTTGCCGAAGCGGCAAAGTGGGGGGGCAGCGTGCTGCTGGCCGTCAAGGGCACCGCCGCCGAAGCTGTGGTCGAACAAGCCGGCCTCGAGAACCTCGCCGGCAAGACCGTGATGGACGCCACGAACCCCATCGCCGAGGGGGCGCCGGACAACGGCGTGTTGCGCTACTTCACCGACATCAACGAGTCGCTCATGGAGCGCCTGCAGAAGAAGGCCAAAGACGCGCACTTCGTGAAGGTGTTTTCGTGTGTGGGCAACGCGTTCATGGTGAACCCCAAGCTCCCCGGTGGCCCGCCCACCATGTTCATCTGCGGCAACGACAAGGGCGCCAAGGCCGAGGTCAAAGCCGTCCTCGACCAGTTCGGCTGGGACACGGCCGACATGGGCGGCGTCGAAGCGGCCCGCGCCATCGAGCCTCTGTGCATTCTCTGGTGCATCCCGGGCCTGTCTGGCGGCAGCTGGACCCACGCCTTCAAGTTGCTGCGCGCGTAGGTTCGCTCGCCAGGGGTGCTTCGCGGGTTGACCTGGGTTTTCCGGGTGCCGTACGCTGCCGGCATGCTTTGCGTGTGCTCGCGTTTCATGCGGTCGGCAGCGGTTTTGTTCTTCGGATCACTGCTTGCGTGCGGCAGCGATCCGAAGGGCCCGCCCCTGTCGTCTGCTGCGGCGGCGGCGCCGGCCTCGGGGCACATGCTCGTCTTCCCGCACGCGAGCGGCGAATCCCTGCTGGGCCGCGCGGTTACCGCGAGCGAGGGCGGCGGATTCCGCATCGCCGATGCGCGGGCGCCGGGCTGCGACGTCACCGTTCGCAAAACCTCGGCGCAGTACAAGACCCACCGAGACATCCGCGCAAGCCAGCTCGCTTCCGTCGGCGGCGGGTATCAACAAATTGTGTCGTTCGAGGCGCGCTACGGCAAAGACAGCCAGGCCAGCTTGGACCTCGAGAACCACGAGATCCTCGAGGCCGATGTGCGCGGCCCATGCGGTGATCGCATTGTGAACCGTGTGTACGTGGGCAAGGGCAAGCGTCGCGTCTTCGCGGCCAGTCAAGGCGCTGCGGGCGCCACCGTGGTCACTCCCGTGCCGGGCCTGAGCGCGGGCCCCAAGGGCGAGTCCAAAAACCAAGACACCGACGAGATCGCCTGGGACTCGGACCAGGCGTACGCCTTCGAGGTCACCGAGCCTGCTCGGCCGGCGCCTGGTTCTACCGCGTCGGCCAATCCGGGCCTCAATGGCGAACCACTCGAGATCTCCGTCAAGGTCCCAAGCATCATCCAGGAAGGCGAAGACCTTCGTATCGTCTTCGAGGCGCCCAAGCCGGCCTGGCTCGTCGTGTACTACGTCGACGCCGACGGCAAGGGCGACGTGCTCTGGCCCAGCAACGAAGAGCCCACGCCCAAGGTTGGTCCCGGCAAACCCGCGGTGCTTCCTTCGCCCGCCGAGCTTGCCGCGGGCATCCACATCCGGCCCACCGCGCCCAAGGGAGCCCAGACCGCCCGCGAATCCCTCGTGGTGTACGCGTTTGGCGACAAGCGCGACTTCGACGTGATGAAACCCTCGGCCGGCGGGTCCAACGCCGACGGCACCGCCTACGCCGACGAGCTCCAAAAGCGCCTCCGCGACGTGCCCACCAGCCGATGGACGCGAACGCGTGCAACCTACACAATTCAGTCCAAGGCCGGAGGCAAGTAGTCGCGCTACTTCGTGGGCAGGCCGTACTCCACGATGAAGTCGTTCATGCCGCCAACGCCGCTGCCGGCCACGAGCTTTGGGTGCTGCTCGCGGTTGTCGCGCTTGGATGCACTGGCGACGCGCGGCGATACCCAGTCGTGCAGCTCTTGCAGCGACACCTGGCCGTCGCCGTTGATGTCTGCAGCGCCGGTACCCAAGCCCTGCAGCAGGTATTTGGTGAAGGCGCCCTGGTTCTCTCCCGGAGCCGCGCCGCTGATCTCGTCGCCCTGGGAGGCCGTGAAGAGCGCCATGTGCGGAATGGGGGTCGGCTCCTTCACGCGCATCAGCGGCCTTGCGCCGGGCGGCAAGACGCTGCGGCCGCCCGCGCCGGAGAAACATGAGTCCACCACGGCGAGCACGTCTTTGGCTTTCGTCTCGCCCAGGGCTTTCATGACGTCGCTCATGGCGAGACCGCTGCCCGAGATGTCTTTGGGGTTGCCGTCGTAGGGCAAGAGATACGTCGACGCGTCGGGTGACGGCGCGCCGTGGCCGCTGAAGAAGAAGTACACGCGACCCCCGGGGCCCACGTTTTCCTTGAGCCAGCGCAGTCCGCTCACGATGTCTGTGCGCGTCGCGTGGTCTTCGGTGAAGAGGCGGATGTGGCTCTCGCGGAGGCCCAGCGTGCGTTGCGCCAACTCGGCGAATTTCTCTGCGTCGGTGCGGGCACCGGTTGCCGCGGGCACATCGCGATAGCGCTCGACGCCGATGATGAGCGCGTAGGCCGCGGGCTGTGGCGCGGCGGCCAGCAGGGCAACGGAAGGTACCGCCGCTGGGACGGGGCTCGCGGTCGGCGCGGTAGTTGGGGGCGGGGAGGCCGGCGAGGGGCGGTCGGCGCTAGCGACCGCGCTTGCCTGACCAGTCTGCCGGGCGAGGGCCAGCTCGCTCTCGCGCGCCAAGGTTGCGATGGGTGACTCGGCGTAGGACGCGGCCTTTGCCATGGACTGCTGGGCCAGGGTGAGTTTGGACGGGTCGGACTTTCCCTCTTCGCGGAACATCGCACCAAAGAGGTAGTACGCAAACGGCACATACTTGGACTTGGGCGCCGAGCTGATGATCTCGAGGAGTTCCTTCCGGGATGAGTTGCGGTCGCCAGCCCGTAGGTGCTCCATACCCAACTGGTAACGAGCCTCGTCGGCACGCGAGTACGAGGGCGACTCCGTCAATAGCGACTTGTAGAGATCCACCGCCATGGCCCGCGTCTTGTCGGCCTTCGCCCCATCGGTCTGTGCCCGTGCGAGTTCCAGATAGTCGACGGCCAACCTCAGGGTGAGCGAAGCACGATCCGGGGACGTCCTGGACATATGGTCCCTGAGCGACTGGATCGCGCGCAGCTCCGATTCGACGACGGCACCACTTCGCGGGGCGCGCCCGGCCTGAGGATCGAGCGCAAGAATCTCCGGCTCGGTCAGCAGGGTCGCGAGGTTGTTCGGCCTAGGGGCGGCGGCACGGGCGGCGGGGGCCGGGACGGGCTCGGGAGCGGGGACCTCCGGCGCAGGAACGGCCCGACACGCGGCGAGAGACAACGCGGTTATCGCGAGGGCGTTCAGGTGGGTTCGGCGCATGGCAAGAAGCAGACACCAGGTCGCCAGTGTCTGCAAGCGGCTCCCTCGCGGTCGATTCTGACTCGTCTCTTCAAACTTCTGCGCGCGTAGCGCCCTGTCGGCGAAACGCGAGCAGCAAGATCACGCCCAGGAACCCCAGCGAGCGGCCCAGCATGTCGAGCAAGCTGCGGCTTCGGTAGCCGTAGTCCACGCCGCGATACTCGAGCGGCTCCAGTTCGAGGGAGCGCAGCAGCATGGGGTCGCCGTAGCCTTTGCCCTCGAGATCGAAGGTTACGGTGCGCTTGGCGCGAATCGCGTCGAGCACGCCTTTGGACGAGTCTTCTTCGACGAACACAAACGTGCGGGTGAGCCCGAGCACGCTGCCAGCGTGGAAATCCGAGTTGCCGAGGGGCGCGAGCGTGTGCCCCTGGGTCTTGGCGTTCTCGTAGAAGTCCCGCATGTCGGTCCAGGGACCGATGCCGCTCGCGGAGCCCTGGAACGCAATAGGGTGCATGAGCTCGGTGGCGTCGAGCTTGTGCAGCACCGGGGCGTAGCGCGAGGCGAAGCGCTTGGTGGGGTGCGCTGGGGCAATCACGCCGCCTTGGGCGTGCACGTCGTCGATGATCTGACTCAGTGGTTTGCGAGCGTCGATGCGCTGCTCGATGCCGATGGCGAGCATGTGAAACTCACGCGTGGTGATCTCTTCGGCCACGACGACGGTGGGGCCGTGGGTCCAGTTGCTGTAAGCCCGGGCGACTTTGCCCGGGAACACCTGGTTGTGTTCGCTCACGGCGATTACGTCGAGGCCCCGGCGTGCGGCGTGGTCGACCAGGTCCGTGGGTGAGAGGAACCCATCGGAGAAGCGCGTGTGCGCGTGAAAGTCTGCCTGAAGCACGCGGTAGCCGGCGCGCATCTCGACCGGGCGCTCGGGGTGATCGTCGAGAGTGGTGCCGATGGCTGTCGCAACGCCAATCGCGAGCAGGGCCACCAAGAACTCCTGGCGCCACTTCATGGTGCACCGTTGCGCGTGAGCTGCGGGATGATGTTGTCGATGGACATGTACCAGCCGATAACGAGGACAGCGGCAAAGACCATGTCGACCACCAGACACAGCGCAGCACGCCCGCGCGAGAGGGCAAGCCCGCTCCGGTAGCAGCCGTAGGAAAGCACCCAGCCATACACGCGCGCCGCCACCACCAGTACCGGCAGGATCCCCGTGCGCAGCAGCAACGAAAACGCCGCGGCGACATCGGGGGTGAAGATGCACACGCCCGCCGCGAAGAGCATCAACAGCAAGGGTGGCGCGTTGCCGGCCATGTAGAGGTTGGCGGTCGCCACCTGCGACTTGCGCGTGCCCGATACCCAGCGCGTGAGTGTGATGACGGTCAGTTGAATGGCCGGCACCATGAGCCACGCGAGCATGGTGCCCAGCACGAGGCGAAACGTGAGGCGCCCGGCTGTGATGAGCGAGACGGCAACCCCGAGCGCCATCTGCGTGACGAACAAGCGCTCGGCCAGCGTGCGCAGGGGCCGTGGGTCTTCCACGTCGGTTCACGCCACCCAAGGGGTGGCTCACGTTGTGCCAGACGGGCGGAAGTGGCGCGGCCCAGCACAGGGCGCGTAATGGGGCGATATGTCGTCCGGGGTGTTGTTCACGAGAAGTGGCTTTGGATTGCTTACACGCTGAAGCTGCTTGTTGCTCGATGCGCGAATGTCCTGCGACGAGACCACGTCGGCGGAGTCGGTGCCTTCTTCGGCAGCCGGCGCTGCTGTGTCCGTGGGGGCGGCGCAGCCGACGGAAGCGAGCGCGAACGAGGAGAGCAGGGCGAGGGCGGAGAAGGAGAGGAGCTTCATGATGAAAAGGGTAGGTGCACATTGCGCACCAACGCCTACACCGGAGTCATGAACGATTTCGTGCTCAAATTCGCGTATCATCGTAGCTTTGCATGGACGTTCCGGGATCCACCGACCGGTCGGCGTTCACTCCACCTCGGTCTATCCAGGCACCGGCAAGCGCGCACACCCGCAGCGCCTAGTTCTTGCTGTAGATGACGTGGCAAGCGTTGCCGTTGGCGAAGTGGTGGAAGTCGATGACGCCCGAGGCCTTGGCGCCTTCTGCTGGCTCTTTGCACTCCTTGCGCTTCCAGGGGGGCCCCCTTGTTGTCGATGCGGGCTCCCCAACGGCGCGGGCGTGGTGCTCACGAACAACCACGCCGATGATCTCTCGGTCAATGCGCTGACGCCGTTCAAGTTCGTCACGAAGGTCGCCAGCAGGGCCCCTACGACGTCAAGATCTAGACCCAGCCCGTGGACCGACGCGTTCCACTCTTCGTTTGCGCGACCTCTGGCGATGATGTGAACGACGGGCGCAGCGGCTTCGATTGTCCTACTTCGAGCTGAAGCCCCAGGCCACCGCGAAGCTCTCGCCGCCCCCCATCGAGGGTGGGAGGATCAACGTTGGCGTCTGGGCTCGATTGTCTTTCGAAGCTTCCCGCGTCACGCGCGGCGCGACCCAGTCTCGAAGCTCGGGTAGGGAGATGAGGCCGTCGCCATTTGTGTCGGCCAGGCCAGCGCCCAGACCGCGAAGCAACGTCTCGGTGAAGACGCCTCCGCCCGATGAGCCTGACCCGGATACTTCGGCCCCGCTCGCAGCGCTGAACAGCGCGATCTTCGCCGTAAGCGTCGGCTCTTGGACGCGGACGAGGGGTCGTGTCCCTGCAGGAAGCACCGAGCGTCCGCCGGCGCCGGAGAAGCACGAGTCGACGATTGCGAGGACCTCCTTCGCCTTGCTCTCCTCGAGCCGAGCGAGCACGGTCTGCAGCTTGATCGCGGTGCCATCGAGGTACTTGGGGTCGCCGTCGTAGGGCAGAAGAAACGAGGTGCCGGTCGAGGGGTCCGGCGCGCCGTGACCGCTGAAGTAGAAGTAAATGCGCGAGCCAGCAGGCACGGTCGACTTCACCCAATCGAAAGACTTTTCGATGTCGCCCTTCGAGGCGCGATCGTCGAGCGCGACGTGGACGTGGTCCGATGGAATGCCCAACGTACTCCGAAGTAGCGCGGCGAATCGCTCGGCGTCGGCCCGCGCGCCTGTCGGCGAGGGAACGTCGCGGTACTTCTCCACCCCAATGACGAGCGCGTAGGCGCCGGGCTGCGCGGTCGCGGGCACGAAGGAGAACGCTGCCCGGGTCGGTGCCGACGGGGCGGGGAGCTCACCCGAGGCAACGGGGGCCTGCGCCAGCGCACGGGGGGCCGCCGGATTGGGAACCGCTGCGATGGCAGATGGCGACGTCGCACGCGGCGCTTCAGCGAAAGCTCGCACGCTCGCCGAGTTCGTGACGCCATTGATCAACTGCGCCGCGACCGCCTCTGCGTAGACCTTCGTCGGGCATCCCTTGTGACCGGTGCATCCACCCGTTGCCTTGACGAGCAGCTCCGTCCCGCCCTCGACCGTCATCGTCGTCGTCCCCTTGTAGCTGGGTTGTGGCGGGTCGCAGAAGTTCAACGAGGAGGTGAGCTTGGCGGTCACATCGGCAGTCTCGGCGCTGCGCGCAACAAGATAGCCTGCCCGCTGCGCCGCACGCTGGGTGGCATCGACGACGGCCTCCATCAAGACGCCCTTCGTCTCGGCGGTGCATTCCGGGTCGGTCGCGAGCGACTGCCCAGCATCGAAATGGATCTTCAGCGGAGGCTGCGCACTGTTGACCGGCTGAAGCGGGGGCGGCTTGACGTTTTCGCCGAACGCACACGCTGCCAAGGATGCGGCGAAGAGGAGATTCGTTCCGAGCGAAGCACAGGCGTGTCGAAGGATGTTCCGACGCATCGTCTCAGTTGACCAGACTCTCCTCTCACCATGCAAGGGGAAGATCGCGCAGAAAGACCCAGCTCAAGTGATGCCAGAGCCCAGAAAATGCAAGCCGCGGGCACGGCCTGATTCCCGGGACCACGCCTCAAGTTGCGAAGGCGCCCACCGAACGGGATGTCATGGTGCGAAGGAGGTCCGAGAACCTGCGCCGGCTGGTGACTGCCATCTCGTGAAGGTCGGAGCCTTTCACGTCGAAGCCAAACGTGTCGTGGTGTTCGTCCGGTCCCTGGCGTATGGGCTCCATCAGCCGGCACCCCTACCTCAGGTCTGGCCTCGCGTCGATTTGCACCACGTCACTGCCAAGTAACGGTGCTCCTGCCCGAAGGCGACACCTATTGGAAGTTGCGGTAACGGGTTGAGCCGCGAGGTTGACGGCCACGCAAGCATTTCTGCGCGCGTCACCGACACAACCGCCGAGCGGACGACCGTTCAGCAAGCGGCCAATGAAGCGCATCTTTTTGCTCTCACCTTGCTCGGGCACCATGTTTGGCACCCCAAGGAGGTACCCATGCGCTCTTCGTCTTTTGCTCGCATCTCTGTCGCTGCCGCGTTCGCCGCTGGCACGTTTGCCGTCGCTTCTCAGGCATCCGCCGGCATCACCGTGGAGATGTTCACTGGCACCCCAACCAACCCCCAAGGTGGTGCCGCCACGAAGTTTGATGCCCTCTCGGCGACCTGGGGAGTGACCCTGCCGGTGACCCAAGTCCCATCGGGCGCCGCCCGTGCGAACGGTCGCTCCCAGCAACAAGCGCTTGTCTTGACCCGCCGCCCGGACGCCTCCACGCCAGCATTGGCGTTAGGCACTTCGGCGGGGACCCCCTACGGGGCCGCCAAGATCACCGTCAGCGATGGCGCCACGACTTGGCAGACGGTGACGCTCGAAAGCGTTCTCATCACCGGTTTTGAGCAGACGGCGGGGCAAAGCCGCGGCGACTCCACTCACGTCGGTTCACGCCTCCCAAGTGTGGCCCACGTTGTGCCAGACGACCGCGAGTGGCGCGGCTCACGTCGGTTCACGCCTCCCAAGTGTGGCCCACGTTGTGCCAGACGACCGCGAGTGGCGCGACTCGGCACAGGGCGCGGAATGGGCGGTTATGTCGTCCGGGGGTTGTTCACGAGAAGTGGCTTTGGATTGACTACACGCTCCCGAGGTTCTCGACGTGACGGCAGACGGCCAGTCGGTGTTCTTTGTGCGCGGGGCCGACACCCTACGGTGCGTAGTCAGCTGTAGCAGGCTGCACTTCGAGATGGTGGTGACGATTGGTTTGGGAGACGGCGGAGCGAAGCGGGCCGTGGAAAGCCGGAAGGGCTTTCGGGTTTGCTTCGAGTTCGGCGCGGCGGGCGCGGCACGTCGTGCGGGCCGCACGGTCGGAAAGAAGGTATCCGGGATGCCTC
>JBIKNA010000670.1:0-2991 GCA_044358965.1 Polyangiaceae bacterium | reverse complement strand
GGGCGAGCATCGAGAAGGCATCGCGGGGGCGCAGCCTTTGCTCGTAGAGGCCGTCGGTGGCGTCATCGATGGCGTACGGAGCCAGGGCCATCTGGTCGCCCAGGCCCAGCCCGGGGGCATGCAAGGCTGCGAGCTCTTGGGGCAAAAAGGCCGTTTGGGGGCCCAGGCTCAAAAAAAGCAGGCCCGGCGGGTTGTCGTGGGTCACTGCGGCGCCAGCGGAGCCCAGGCCCGAATGCACCAGATCGCAGTCCAGCCAGTCGCTCTTGGACCACGCAAAGGCGTCGAAGGTGCTTTCGGGCACCAGAAGGGGCACCGGGGGCGTGGCAAGGCGCAGGCGCATGAAACGGCGAGACCCTAGCCAACGGGGCGGCGCCGCGCTAGAACGCGGCCCCGTAAATGCAGCCAGCGCCGCCAAAAAAAGACGTGGCCTTTGCCCTCCTCGAGGGCTCGGACATGTTTGTGCACCTAGACCCTCGGGCCGCAGGGGTCGACGTGCCAGTGGGCTTCCGCAAGCAAGCCCAACTCGTGCTCCACGTGGGCATGTCGCAGCCCGGGCCCACGCCCGATTTGCGCTGCGACGACGCGGGCATCACCTGCACGCTCAGCTTCAACCGGCAGCGGCACTTCTGCGTGATTCCTTGGTCTGCGGTGTTCGCGCTCATTGGCCTGGATGGCCGCGGCATGGTGTGGCCCGAGAGCGTGCCCCCCGAGGTGCAAGCCCATGCGGCCCGCGCCAAAGAAGAACCTGCGCCGGCCCCGGCCCCCGCAGCAGCGGCCGCGCCCCCTCGTTTGCGTGCGGTTCCGCCGCCGCCAGCCTCCGAGCCCAAGCTCGTCGAGGCCAGCCAACCCACCGAAGACGCCAGCGCCCCCAAGGCCAAAGCCAAGGCCGCCAAGCCCAAGGCTGCCAAGGCCGACAAGGCCGACAAGGCTGCCAAGCCCGCCACGGCAGCAAAGGCCGCAAAACCCGCCAAGGCCGACAAGCCGGCCAAGGCCCCCAAGTCCACCGAGAAGGCCGCAAAGCCGGCCAAGGCAAGCAAAGCCGCCAAAGCCGCGCCCACCGAAACCGCCGAGCCCGCCCAAAAGGCGCCCGCGGCCAAGGCTCCGCGCAAAGAGCCCGAGCAGCTGACGCTCGACGTGCGCGAGCCCGCGCCTGCCGCGGCCGCCGCGCCGCAGGCCCCGCCGCCTCCGCCGCGCATGGTGCACCCGGCGCCCAAGCCGCGGCCCGGGGCCAAGCCCAAGCGCGAGCTGCCCCCCTACCTCCGCGTCATCAAGTGAACCCATGAGCCAAGCGGGGGCCAAAGAGCAGGGGCAACCTCGGGGCCGCCGGGCCGAGGTGGCCGTGGTCATCGGGCTGGTCGTGTGCCTGGTGCTCGACTTCACCCTCGACCGCGTCATCGCCGACAGCTCCGTGCGGCAGCTGCTGATGCTTGCAGCATGCAATATTTTGGTGGCGCTCTCGCTCAACGTCATCAACGGCATGGCGGGGCAGTTCTCCATTGGCCACGCCGGCTTCTTGGGCCTGGGCGGGTACACCAGCGCTGTTGTCAGCGCGCACCTGCACGAGTCCATGGGGGGCGGGCCCGTCACCTTCGCCAAGTCTTTCGTGGTGGTGCCGGTGGCGCTTTTGGCCTCGGCGCTCATTTCGGGCATGGCAGGTTTCGTGGTGGGGTTGCCCAGCCTGCGCCTCAAGGGCGACTACCTGGCCATCGTCACCTTGGGCTTCGCCGAGATCTTCCGCCTGGTCATCGCCACGGCGCAAATCGGCGAAAAAGAGACGGTCAAACACGCCTTCGGGGCCATCGGCGGCGCCAATGGAGTTGTGGGGCCGTTCTTCCACGCCATCAGCGTCTCCATCACCAGCCTGGGCGGCCAAAACGGCTACGCTGGCCCCGCCGATGCAGGCGTGCCTTTGTATGCCGGTCCGTTCTGGGTGTTCGGGCTCGCGCTCGTGCTCGGCGTGTTGGCCTATCGGCTCAAGTTCTCGGGCTGGGGTCGCGCGCTGCGTGCGCTGCGCGAAGACGAGATCGCTGCGGCTGCCGTGGGCGTCGACCCGACGCGGTACAAGGTCACTTCGTTTGTGATCTCGTCGGTGGGCGCGGGCATCGCCGGTGGCCTCATGGCCATGAGCCGCGATGGCACGCCCATCGTGCAGCCCGACAGCTACAACTTCCAGGCCTCCTTCGACGCCATCACCATGGTCATCTTGGGCGGCTCGGGCAGCGTCACCGGCGCGGCCATCGGTGGCGTGTTCGTGACCTTCAGCGTCAAGGCCATCGAGCTTGTGCAGAGCACCCAGGCCGTCCAAAGCCTCAAGCGCCAGTTCGAGTCCCTCGACCTCAATGCGCTGCGCATGATCATCTACGCAGCGGTTCTGATCGTGCTCATGATCCTGCGCCCGGAGGGGGTGTTGGGCGAGCGCGAGCTGTTCCAAAAGAAGGCCGAGCGCAAACCCAAGGCACCTCCGCCCAGCCAGGGCGAAGGGCCCGAAGCCCCCATCCCCGAGGGCGCCTAACGTGGATCTCACCCTCAAAGGCGTCACCAAGAACTTTGGTGGTCTGCGCGCGGTGGGCGACGTCAGCTTCACGGTGCCGCATCGGTCCATCTTTGGCCTGATTGGCCCGAACGGCGCCGGCAAGACCACGGTGTTCAACCTGATCACCGGCGTCTACAAACACGACGCGGGCAGCATTCACCTGGGCAGCACCGATTTGGCGCCTTTGCGTCCGGCGGGCATTGCTGCCGCGGGCATCGGCCGCACGTTCCAGAACATTCGCTTGTTCTCGCAGCTCACGGTGCTCGAGAACCTGCTCGTGGCCTGCGAGCTGCAAAAGAAGGCCGGGTTGGTCTCGTCGCTGCTTCGCGGCAAGGCCCACCACGAAGACGAGCGCACCATGCGCAAGCGCGCCCTCGAGTTGCTCGAGGTGTTCGAGCTGCAAGACGTCTGCGACGAGGGCTCCACTTCGCTGCCCTACGGCAACCAGCGTCGCCTCG
>JBIKNA010000251.1:0-10188 GCA_044358965.1 Polyangiaceae bacterium | reverse complement strand
TCAGATAGCGTCCGTTGTTGAGGCGCGTGGCCTCGACGTCGATGCGCTTGACCGGCAAGGTAACGGTGACGGTATCGAGCGGGTGCACTGCGCCCGCGCGGTAGGCGCCGACCAGAGATTTCGCGAGACGCAGGGCAGGGTACATGGCGGGAACTCGGCACTCTAGACGAGTTCGCCGCGTCTCGTGATGGTGCGCCGATGGTTGCCCTGGGCATGGCACGCCCTTGCGCCGAGGGGCCGTCTCAATTGCGGGCGTCGCTCGTGCCGGCGCCATTCAGGGTCGACGTCTGCAACGCTTGCAGCGATACTCACGAGTCCAAGCCCCCGGGTTTCTTCGCCCACTTCGCATGAACCGTTCTTGCTTCGCTGCTTCCCGTCTCGCCGCACTGGTAACCTGTGCGGCATTGCTCTCGGTCAGCACCCGCGTCGGCGCGCAAACGCCCGAGGCCGATGAACTGCGACGGCGCGGCAATGAGCTCATCGACAGCGGGCGTGCCGCGGAGGCCGTAGAGCTGTACAAGCGCGCCTACGAGATCGCCAAGGAGCCCGCGCTGCTCTACAACCTCGGGCGTGCGCACATGTCTCTGGGCGACTTCCCCCTCGCGCTGACGGAGCTCGAGGCCTTCGAGCAGTCTGCATCCCCAGAACTTCGCGAGAAGGTTCCGGGCCTTTCGGCTTCACTCGCTGAGCTCCGGGCCAAGGTCACCACCATCCGTGTGGAGTGCAACGAGATCGGCGCTGTAGTGCGCCTGCGCGATCGCACGGTGGGCCAAACGCCCTTGGCCGACTTTCGAGTCAGCGCCGGCGACGCCGCCATCGAGGTGCAAAAAGAGGGCTTTCGGCCGTTCCGCAGCCGTGTCGCGCTTCAGGCCGGGCAGATCGAGACCGTGCACGTGGTGCTCGACCGGCTGCCGCCCCCCGCTGCGACCGGGCCCGCTGCGCCAACATCGACCGACGCAGCCAAGCCCGCCCCCGCAAGCCCACGCACCGCTGGGTACGTGGTGGCCGGTGCGGGCGCTGCGTTTCTTGTCACCTCCGGCGTGTTTCTGGGGCTCGCGCTCAAGGCCAACGACGAGGCCCAGTGCCCTGCTCCATGCTACAGCACGCTTGCGGGCGGCGCGCCGAACCCGGCGTTCGACCAGGCCTTCGCGCGCACGACAGATCGCTCACGCTCTCTCATGTGTCGACGGCGGCATTTGCCCTTGGTGTGGCTGGTGCCGCAGCGGGCCTCTATCTCCTCTTGCGCAAGGCGCCAGCCGAGCCCACAAAGGCGCGACTCCCACGCGCGTTCATCGAGTTCTAAGGCGATACCATGGCCCCCGAGTACGCAAGACCCAGGCATTTGTCGCGCGGCAGGCTAGTGCTCTTGCCTTTGCTAAGCGCCGTAGCCCTCATCGGGTGCAACCTGATCTTTGGCTTCGAAGCGCCCACGGGCGTCCCGTTTCCCTCGGTGGACGCCGCTGCCGACGTTTTTGTTCCGACAGATGCTGGCACCGACGGCGATGCAGCTCCGGTGGTAGACACCTGCGCCCACCAGACGGTGCCCAAGCCCAACGGCGATGACGATGAGTCGCTGTTGCTCCCCAGCATGTGGATTGCGCTGCGCAACAGCTTCTTGCTCGACCCGTACCTGGTCGACGCCGACGCCGGTGCGCCCCGGGGCTTCGACTTGGACGGCACGTGCACGTGCTTCGAAGGCCCCACGTCGCGCGGCGGAACGGGTTCGTGCAAGCCCCGTGGGGCGGGGGCCACATGCGATCTTGCCGGGGGCGTCGACAATCAGTTCGGTGTGCTGCTCAAACCCTTCATCTCCGTTGGCGACGTCAACGAGCTTGTGGGCGACACCAAAGCTACCAACGCTGGCTCCCGGGCGTTTCTGATTTACCTGGCCGGCTACAATGGCAAAGCCAACGACTCCAGCGTGACCGTGGGGTTTGCGCGCGCCTTTGGCATCTACAACGACATTGGTTGCGACGGCCAGTCGCGGCAGCGTGCGACCAACAAGACCGTGTCGCTCGAGTACGATCCCCTTGTGAACCCGGGGCCAGACCCGCGGGTCGACCAGCAACTCCCGGGGCCCGATGGCGGCGTTCGCAACCTGGCCTACGGGTACGCCCCGAGCTGGGATGGATGCGATCGCTGGCTCCTGCACGGCAGCGACTTCGTCGGCCTGACGCGCGCGGGCGCCGCGCCAATCCGCATCTACAAGGGGTACGTCTCCAACAATCAAGTGGTGGTGGTCGATGAAGGCCCCTTCGTGTTGAATGGCCGCGAGTTTGCCACGGAGCAACGGACCGTGGTCATCAAGCTCGCGCCCACGACCGACGACGCAGGGAGCCAACGCTTCGGCATCGAGAACATCGTCGTCTCGGGTCGCCTTCGCTTCGAGGACGCCATCAAAGTTCTTGGCAGCTTCTCAGTATCGGGAATCTCGCTGTGCTCCTTGCCCGCGACGTTCGAGCCGCGGCTGGTCGAGACCTGCAAGAACCTAGACCTCGCTTTCGACCCGGCGCTCGATCACACGGGGGCGTCCTGCAACGCGATCTCGTTCTCCGTCAGCGCCGACGGCACGCCGGCCACCATCGAAGAACCGAGCATCATCAAGCGGTTCCTGTCTCCGGCGCCGCCGCCGGACTGTGCCAACCTTCCGGTGCTGGACGAGGCCTGCAACATCGTCGACGCGGGCGGACCCTAGCGCGGCAGTGTGCGCTGCTGCGTCCGCGGGGCTTCGGGTCAGGTCGAAGGCGTGCGCTCGTAGGGCGAACCATCTTTGTGGCTGAACACCGCACGGCCGTTTTCGTCCTTGTGATACGCGAGATCATCGTCCGGGTATTCGGCCCTGTCCGAGGGGTCGCGGTT
Organism: Polyangiaceae bacterium; assembly: GCA_044358965.1. Lineage (GTDB taxonomy): Bacteria > Myxococcota_A > Polyangia > Polyangiales > Polyangiaceae > SXNL01. The sequence continues at coordinate 7,329 of JBIKNA010000251.1, read as the reverse complement.
GCTGATCTCTAGGTAGCGCGCTGGGCGACCGCTGCGATTGATGAGCTGGTGTCCATCGCCGGAGCCCGCGGGGAACCCGGCGCAGGTGCCTGCGGTCAGCGTTTGCTCGCCCATGTTTGTGCGAAGCACGAGTTCACCCTCGAGCACGAAGACCATCTCGTCTTCGTGTGTATGGTGATGCCGCATGGACGACATCTTGCCCGGCGGTAGCGTGGTCAGGTTGACGCCAATCTTGCGGAGACCCACGGCGTCGCCCAGGGCGCGCTTTTCGCGCGGCAACACGAGCGTACGAAACGGCTCGGGGTATCCGGAGCTTGTGCGGGCTTCGACGCGCAAAGGATCGAGGGCGGGCAACTTCAACGTCATGGGCGACTCCCTTGGGTGGACGGGTGGGCTTGGCTGTTGAGCCGATAGACCGTGTGCTGGGCCGAAGATCTAGCACCGAAGGCTGCGGCAAACGCAGTGAGCCGCGGGTACGGCGCGAGCGGCAAGGTTGGGCGAAACGCCAGGTGCTCCACGAGGCAGAGAAGCATCACCTCGAAGAAGCTCACATCGCGCGCGGGGGGCAGCGAACTGACGACGTGTTCCAGGTGCAGATCGAGCCACCCGAGCGCCCCCTCGAAGCCCAGGCGCGCCTTCGTCAGGTACCCATTGTCGGCCGGCAGGTTGCCCAACACTGGGCCCGCCACCAATTGAACCTGGGCGTCCATGCCGTGCCAGGCAAGCTCCTGCGCATTGCGCGCGATGCCGTCGCGAACGTCTTCGGGCCACACGATCTGGCGCCGCATGGGCGCGCGTTCGGCCAATGCTCGGCACACGTTGTCGGTGCCAAACAGCGTTAGGCCGTCCACCTGCAGCGAGGGGATCTTGAGCGCGGGGTTTCCGCCGTAGTGGGTCACGTTCTCGCTGCGTAGATCGAGCAGGGGCACGAGCTCGAAGGGGACGGAAAGCTCGTGGGCGAACATGGTGGCCACCCGCGTGAAGTGCGAGGTGCTCCGGCCAAAAATCATCACGGGCTTGGTCGAGCCGTCAGGGGCGTCAGACATGGGGTGCGTTCTCCTTGTGCAATTGTCGGGCAAAGAACGCGAGGATCTCGTCTCGCGCGGCGAGGGTGGGTTCCCCCGCGCCGTCTACCAAGTGCGCCGTCACCACGCTGTGCGCGCAGCCAACGATTTGAGCGAAGAACGGCGGCGGCGCTGTGTTGGCCGCGGCGTCGGGCAACACCTTTGGCACGAAGCGAGCGCCCAGCGCGGCCTGGTAAGCGGCGAAACGCTGCGCCGTACAGAACTTGTCGCCCTCGAAGCGATAGCCCAGCACCGTGAGGTCTTCACGCTCCAAGCGCTGCCGTAGCTCCGCGGCTTCGTCCGATGCCAGTTGAATGGCACTCAAGTCGTGAAGAGGCAGCGAGGGCTGACACATCACCGCGGCCACGGTTGCGGCGTCGAGCATCATGGACAGCGCAAAGTTGCCCGTGAAGCACATGCCGATGGCGCCCACGCCGGGCCCCCCACACTCGCGGTGGGCGAGGGTGGCGAGCGCTCGCAGCCACGCCGTGGCAGGGCTCGAGGCGTTGGCAGCGAAGGCCTGAAACTCGGCGCTGATGCACGCGCGCTGCAGGACCTTGAGCCCCTCGACTGCGTGAGGGTACCCACCGTCGCGACCAAACAGGGACGGCATGTACACGCAGAAGCCAGCATCGCGGACCCATCGTGCAAAGCGCGCCACCTGAGGACTGATGCCCGGCATCTCTGCCATCACGACAACGGCAGGCCCGCTCCCGGCCACGTAGACAGTCTTGGTTTCTTGTTGGAGCGTGATGCGACGTGGCGCGAAGTCGGCAAGGGCGTCGTCTTCGGGCGTGTCCGGAGGGTGCGTGCGCATGGTGGTAGCGATGGTGCTCCCGCATGGCGTTGCGGCCAAGTGGCGCAAGTGACATTGTTCGGTCTATATCTGCCACGTGTTCTTGCACCTGGTTTTCGATGGGGTGGCCGACGGTCCGCTGGGCGTGGCTGTCGATGTGTTGGCCACGGCGTCGCGGCTTTGTCGCTCGGGTGTCCACGCAACGCCCGGGGCCCAGCGTCGACTGCGTCAACGGGTGGTCTCTTTGGACGGCAAGGCCGTGCGCACTGCGGCGGGGCGCAAGGTAGAGGTCGATGGCGCTGTGTCTCTGCGCGGTCTTGGCGCCGACGATGCCATTGTGGTGCCGGGGCTCGGTGCGGCAACCGTGGCGGAGCTCGATGCGCTGCTTGGTCGAGCCGACATCGTCCACGGGGTGTCGTTGCTCCGCCGCGCCGCCGAGCGAGGCGTCGTCACCGCTGCGTCGTGTTCTGCCACGTTCGTGCTCGCGGCGTCCGGGGCTCTCGACGGCGGCACGGCCACCACAACTTGGTGGCTCGGAGCCAACTTTGGTCGCCGGTTCCCGCGGGTCACACTTTGCACCGACCGTATGGTCGTCACCTCGGGGCAATGTTTCACCGCGGGGGCCTCCCTGGCGCACGCCGACCTGATTCTGGCCCTGCTGGCGCGCATGGTGAGTCCGTCACTTGCGCACACCGTTGCGCGGTACTTGGTGCTCGATGAGCGCCCGTCGCAGGCGCGGTACATGATCTTGGGCCACCAGCTGCACGGCGTCGACCCAACGCTGCGCACGCTCGAAGCGTTCGTTGTCTCCAAGCTCGGGCGGCAAGTCTCGGTGCAAGAGATGGCGCGAGCCACGGCCACGTCGCCCCGCACGCTGGCCCGCCGGGTGGCCAAGGCGCTCGGCACCACGCCCCTGCGGTTTGCGCAGCGCGTGCGCATCGCCCGCGCGGTGCACCTGCTCGAGAGCACGAGCCTTTCGGTCGACGACATTGCGGCCCGCGTGGGCTACGCCGATGCGGCGGCGTTTCGGCGCGTGTTTCGTCGGGAGACGGGCGATGCGCCGGCCGCACGCCGCCGGAGGTCGACCCAAGGCGTCGAGCGATAGCGCCATGGCCGGGCGCCTGAGGGCGCGTGCCACGCGAGGCCCGGCAACGCACGTCCAAGATCTGACCGGCCGCGCAGGCTCTTGTGGTAGCCAGGGCCCATGATCGCATTCCTGGGCATGGGGCTTCTGGGTTCTAACTTCGTCCGTGCGTTGCGCCGTCGCGGCCAAGATGTACAGGTGTGGAACCGCTCGCACGACAAGGCGCAGGCGCTCGCAGCCGATGGGGCCGTGCCTTGCCAAGATGTCCTTGCCGCAGTGAAGGGAGCATCCCATGTGCACATGGCCCTGTCCGACGACGCGGCGGTCGATCAAGTGCTCGAGGCAGCGCTACCGGGCGTCGCCGCAGGTACCGTGATCATCGACCACACCACCACACTGGCCTCGGGCATCGTTGCCCGGGCTGCGCGTGTGGCCAGCAAAGGTGCCGTCTTCCAACATGCACCGGTGTTCATGGGGCCCAAGAACGCCCTCGATGGCACGGGCATCATGATGTGCTCCGGTGACCGCGCGCGCTTCGATGCTCTGGAGCCTCACCTTGGGCCCATGACGGGCAAGCTCATGTACCTTGGGCCGCTGCCCGAGCGCGCTGCCGGCATGAAGCTGGTGGGCAACCTGTTCCTCGTGTCCATGATGAACAGCGTGTTCGACATGCTTGGCCTGGCCAAGGCGTTGGGGATCCCGGCCACCGAAGCCTCCACGCTGTTCGAGTTCTTCAACCCCGCCGCCATGTTGCCCGCGCGCACGCAGTCGGTGCTCAAGGCCAACTTCTCCCAGGCGTCGTGGGAGCTCGCCATGGCACGCAAAGACGTGCGCCTCATGCTCGAAGAAGCCCGTCGCGGCGATGTGGCGCTGACACTGACGCCGGCCATCGCCGCGCTCATGGACGCTTGGATCGAAAAGGGTCATGCACACGACGACTGGAGCGTCATCGCCAGCGACGTGGTGCGCTGAGCCCTTGGGGGCCGGCGCACCGCCTCAAGATGGCGTCGGTTCGAAGCCCGGATCCATCTCCAAGCCGGGCACTCCTGCCTCGCGCAGCAAACGGCCGAGGTGCTCGGACAGGCCTTTCTTGGCGGGCGCGGCGTTGCTCGGAGCCGTCTCTTCGAGCAAGCGACGCCGGCCCTCGTGCAGCCGCCATGCGATGGTGCCGCGGGAGCATCGCTGCACCACCGCGGCCTCGGCGTTGGAGAGACCCTGCAGGGTGACCAACACCACGGTCGTTCGCATGTCGGGCGGCAGGGCATCGAGCGCGCGGAGGGCGCGGGCGTAGGTTTGTCGCAGCTCCGCTGCGCGACGCGGATCGCCTTCGGCATCCACACGCAAGGCCCGCTCGATGCGAGGATCCGTGCCGTCGATGGAAGACTCGTTGCGTCGGGCGCGTGTGCGTCGGGCGTCGAGGGCACGATTGACGGCCAGGCGGTACACCCAGGTAAAGAACTCGCTGCGACCCTCGAACTGGTCGAGCGCATGAAACGCGCGGATGAACACGTCTTGTACGATGTCGTCGGCGTCGCTCTCGGAGCCCGACAGGTGCAGGGCCAGGGCAAAGATGCGCTTCCTGTACCTGCGCACCAGGGCATCGAAGGCCTGGGGCTCCCCGGCCTTGGCGCGCGCCACCAAGAGCGTCGCGGTGGCAGCCTCGCGTTGCGCAGGGGTGGTCATTTGTCGATTAGACGTCCCAACGTGCCCAATGGTTGGAAAAAAGATTTTCTCCAACCGCGAGAGATTTCCCGTCGTCTCAACGGGCATGAAGCTCACGTGCCCTGCTTGCAGCGCAAAATACTCGGTTCCCGACGAACGACTGGACGGACGTCGAGTGAAGGTCCGTTGCAAGCGCTGCGGCGAGAGCTTCCGGGTCGACCCGCCGGCCGACAGTGGGCAAGTGTACGCACGGGCCGCGGAGCATCGCCGGGCCCGGGACGCCGACTTGTTTGCCGGGCTGGCCAGCGCCGGGGCCGAGCCTGCCATCGCAGACGCCGCCGATGAGGGGTTGTCCAAGGGCGCGCAGCTCACCGGCGAGCGCAACGAGAGCAGCGTGCTCTTCTCGCTGGCCACCCTTGCGGCCCAAGCGCCGGAGCCCGCCCCCAAGGCCACGGAGTCTTCGGCCCTGATCGACATTCGGGCTCTTGTCGCTGCGAGTGCATCGCCCGCCGATACGGGCTCTCGAGCCGACGACGTTGCGAACCTTGGTGGTGCGGGCGTGTTTGCGCCGCTGTTCGCGGCGCCCTTTGCGCCTCCGGTCACGCTGGCTCCGGTCGCCGAATCGCCCAAGGCGCAAACGGGGAAGGGCATTGTGGTCTTCGCGGGCATCGCCGCCGTTGGTGTGGCACTGCTCGGTGTCGCGGCCTTGATTGCCCTACGGGCAAAGGCGCCGGTGCCCGCCACCGTTCCGGCGGGCGCGCAGCCCGTGCTCGCAGATCCGACGCCCGGCCCCACAGCGGCATCGCCCAGCGTCAGCAGCACCAATGGCAACGTTGCATCCGAGGCGCCGGCAAGCCCCGGTGCCGCCTCGACGGTGGCACCGTCCACCGCACGCATTGCGCTACGAACCAGTGAGGTACGTCCTGCCTCCAGTGGCACGGCGGCACCCAGCGTGACGGCGACGGCCACGGTCACGGCTACCGGTACCAGCACATCGCCACCCGTTGCCGCGGCCCCGTCGCCCAAGTGTTGCCCGGGCGAGTCCGACATGGCCTGCCAAATGCGCGTGGCCGTCGGCAGGGCCTGCGAGGCCGCACCGTCAGGGGCCACCGTGGGCGCAGCGCCACCCTTCGACCGGGCCGCGGCCGGTCGGGCCCTCAGCATCAACGTTGCGAGCTGCAAGCGCGCCGATGGCCCCACGGGCCCTGGGCACCTCAAGGTGACGTTTCAGCCCAGCGGCGCGGTATCGGCCGTAGAGATGGAAGCCCCCTACGCCGGAACCGCGGTAGGTACGTGCATTGCGCAGCGATTCCGTGGCGCCAGCGTGCCGGCCTTCGCCGGGAGTTCATTGTCCGTGGGCAAGGGCTTCACGGTGGAGTGATCACGAAGCGAGCGGCTGGCATGCATGCCACATGCATCGTGTCTCAGAGCTGATGCCAAGGCGATTCGCGGTCTGCCTCGGTGCTCGCGAGCGCAGCTTGCATCGCCATGGCTGGCGGCACGCCGATGTCGGCCCGCCGTGCGCGGCGCACGGCCAACGACAGCGTCACGACCATGATCACGAAGGTGGCAACGGCGATGAGCGCAAAGAGCAGTTTGCGTTCGGTGGATGGTCCACTTGGCTTGCGCCCCGCCACCATGGTGGGCTCGACGACAAACGGCGCAGGTTGGGCCACGGGTTGCACCCGAGAAGGCAAAGGCGCGAGCGCTGACGCAGGGATATGCATCGGGACAGGTGCCGGTGCCTCGACAGGTCGTGCTGCAGGTTCCGCTGGGCGAGCCGAAGGTTGGGCCGAGCGCGGAGCAGCGTCCACCGGCCGTGCGGCAGGCTCCACCGGCCTTGATGTTGGTTCCGTAGGTCGCGGTGCAGGTTCCGCCGGGCGCGGTGCAAGCTCCACGGGCCTTGCAGCCGGCTCGACAGGCCGTGGTGCTGGTTCCGGGCGCGGCTGGACGGGGGCCGGCGCGGCCACGGGTTGGTTGGCTGGCGTTGCCAGCGGCGGCGTCGAGAACAGCTCGACGAAGCCCTCGGATGGCGCTTGCGGGGTGGGCCCGCCATCGGCGGCCTTCGGTGAGCTGCCCGCGTGACTCTCGTCTTGCTCCCGCGCCAGATCCAAGATGAGCGCCGTGGCACCGACGCCGATTTTGTCGGTCACGGCGCTTTCGTCGGCGTGGAGCTCGAAGGTGCCATCGACCCACTCGATGACTTCGCTGAGCTTCTGTCGGGGCGTTTGCTCTGCACCCAAGGGGCCGACATCGAACACGCGGCCTCCGCGGACCTGCACAGACACTTCTTCTTGCCCACGCCGCAAGCGCAGCCGCCCGCTCATGCGCTCCATCTCGATCATCACGAGCACCGTCGGCAGGCGAACGCGCCCGAGAGTGCCCGAGAGGTCTTTCGGCAGGAGCGACCATCGTTGTGGGTCATCTTTGTTGGTCTTGGGGGCAATGGACCCCCGCGCCTCGACCAAGGGGAAGTCCGAGGGCACCTCCACGACTTCTACTTGCCGTTGCGACGGCGGAGGCTCCTCGGTGGCGATGGCCGGCTCGGCCAAGAGTTCGTTGGTTTCTTCGGCAACGCCAAGCAGCACTGCCGCTGCCACCCGTTGCAACGAGTGGCAGCGTCCCTTCGACCTTGTTTTTGGCCACTGGGCCGCGGGCAGACGCTGCGGGCCGCGCCTGAGGCGCCACCGGTCGATTTACCAACGGAAGGGTGCCTTCGACCG
>JBIKNA010000250.1:0-10189 GCA_044358965.1 Polyangiaceae bacterium | reverse complement strand
TGCTGGGGGTTCAACAGCGATGGCCAGCTGGGTCTTGGGGACACGCAGCAGCGCGGCGATGGTCCGGGTGAAATGGGTGCGAACCTGCCCGCCGTGGACCTGGGGCCTGGAAGGACGGCGCTGCAAGTTGCGGTGGGGTTCCGTCACACGTGCGCGCGTCTCGACAACGGCACCGTCAAGTGTTGGGGGCTCAACAGCGATGGCCAGCTGGGTCTCGGCGACGTGCAGTCGCGCGGCGATGGTCCGGGTGAATTAGGTGCGAATCTGCCCGCCGTGGACCTGGGGCCTGGAAGGACGGTGCTGCAAGTCACCGGACGCGGCCGTCACACATGCGCGCGTCTCGACGACGGTACCGTCAAGTGCTGGGGAGGCAACGGGCTCGGTCAGCTGGGCCTCGGAGATACGCAGCACCGTGGTGATGGCCCGGGTGAAATGGGCGCGGCACTCCCGGTGGTGCCGCTCAAGTAACGAGGTACTAACTCACGGCGCCGCTGGCCGCCGGAGCAGCAGGCGCTGCACGTAAATTTCTCCCGGTCGTTGAAGCATCATCTTCAGCGACCGAGCCTCGCCGTCGGCGTAGCCGACGCAGGCGGCGCTCCCATCGGCCAAGGATAGCCACCTTGCGCCACGCAACTGTCGACACTCGGCATCGGCTGCTCGGACGCCCGCATTCTCACCATAGACCCCAACGTTCGCTGCGAGTCGCGGCTCGGACCGTCCGAAGAAGTCGCTGCGGCGAAAGACCTGCATCTCCTTGGTCACCGGGCGCGAAGGGTCGCAGGAGATCAGCTGCGCCAGATCAAACAGCAGCGAGATCACCCCGAAGGCGCCACCTACGAGCGCGGCGGAGCCACCCGTCGGTCGTGCTGGTGGTCCGCCCGTACCGAGCAGGTCTTCGACCTGGCACCGCCTGCTGGCCTTCATTCGACCGTTGCCTTCTGCATCGAGATCGAAGGAGACAAGGCTGAACCGATCCGCTGCGTCTGCACGCAGATCGATGCGGTGCTGCTCGGCAACGGATCCCCGCATGGTGGTGACTTGCCCCTGCCAGCGCACGACAGCCCAGTCCCCGGTGATGCGCAGCGCAGTGACGGCCTGCGCGACTTGCTCGGACTCGACAGTATCGTCATCGTCTACGGGCTCAGCGCAGGCAGATACGAGCGCGCCGAGTACGAGACAGTGCAAGAACTTGGGGAACTTCATGATGACAACCTTGGGGCATGGAGACGAGGGGCTCGAGGCATGGAGAAACCGGAAAGACAACGTCAGCGCGGAGCGCAGAGACCGTGGCCGTGTTCGGAGCTTTGGCCTTGGGTGGGGAACGGCGTGCCTTCGCGCACGAACGACGTGATGCCGCGGTGCAGGGCAGGCAGCCACGCGTGGTCTAGCTCGAAGTGATCGTTTTTCGAGATGAACGCGTGGGGCATTCCCTTGGCGTAGAAGCACGCGTCCTTCTTGCCGCTCAAGGACCGCACGAGTTTGGCCATCTCGCCATTGTCGGCCGCGGTGTCGGCTTCGACGCCGACCAGTTGCACTGGCACCCGCACGGTGTTGGCGCTGCGGAGCAAGTCTTCGCCAAGACTGGTCCCCGCTTGAAGGTTGCCGAGCGTGAACTCACAAATTCCCGCACGTTTGCCAGGGACTGTGGAGCGCTCGCACTCGGGGCCCCAGGAGCGCATGGCGCCAGGCGCCATCATGCCTCCGACCCGAGAAGCCCAGCCGGAAACGCCAGGCGGACCGAAGAAAGGCGCAAACAGAATGCCGCGGGTCCAAACCGACGTGCTGGCTCCCCGGAAGTTCTGACCCTGGATGAGGGCCGATGTGGCGACCATTCCACCCATGGAGAGGCCGCCCACCACGCGGTCGTACCGTGCTTCGCCTGCGATCGCCGTCATCTCTTCGGCCAGCTGGCTGTAGCGTTCGCGGGTCGCACCCGTTGGCAACGAAGCAATGTTGTCCTTTCGTTTGCCGTCCACCACGCTGAACTGGCGCCCGTGCCCAGGCAGCAACGGCAGGAGCACGTCGTACCCCGCGGTGTTGAGATCGGCAGCGATCTCGAAAAATTGCTGAGGGCAGGCAGTGAACCCGTGGAAGAGCACCACCACGCCGCGCGGCGCCACGCCCACACGCGGAGCAAAGCGCCGCGGAGCGCAGCCCTCTTGCAGTGAGACGCCGGCGGTCTCCCGTTCGACATAGGCCTCCCAGCGGGAGACTGTTGCGGGACCAAGCGAAGGAGCGGCCACCAGCATCGACTCGTTCGAGCTCTCGTCGCCCTCCTCGGCAGGTGTACAGGCGGCGCCAGCAAGGGAGGCAAGGGCGGCGAGAACGACGGGGATAACGTTGCGCATGACAGATCCTCTTGGAAGCCACGCTGAGCGCTGCGGCGATCTTCGTGGCTGCACCCCTCATGCCATTGGCGAACCCGGAGAATTGAGCCAATTTCAGCGTCAAACCAACTCCGCGATCAGCGGGATCGCGGTGCCTTTTTTGTGGGTGGCCCATGCCTGGGCCCAGGCTAGGCCCAAACCTGCAGCTCGGTGCCGAGCGCCGGTGACACCCCGGTCGACGACGGACGCAAGTCGCTTCCATTTCCGCACCGTGGCTCTGCCTGGTGCGCGGACGGGCTGGCCCCGATGGTGTTGCTCGACCGCAGATCCATCAGCGTGCATGTGCGCCCGGGTCTGACGTCATATAAAAACAGGAGAGTTTTTATGAGACATGGCCTGGTCGCCGCGACACGGCCGTGGCCCGAGTCCTGCAGCGCGCTCCCGTTCGATGCAGGCGTTTCGTTTTATTGTTTCCTCTGCCTTTGCGTGCGTGGCTCTGGGCCTGATGGCGGCAGCGTGTGAGCCCGCGGCGGAGGTCAGCGCTACCGATCAGCCGATCTCGCCGGACGAGCCGCCTTCGCCGGCGCCGACCGCATCCACCAGGCCCAGCAAAGACGAGCCGCCACCCTTGGTGACCACCAAGCACGGGATCCCTTGTGACGTTGACGCGGTGCTCAAAGCGAAGTGCCAGACCTGTCACGGGGCAGAGAAGAAGTACGGCACGCCCAACGTGCTGGTGACCCACGACGACCTCACCAAAGACGGCATGTTGGAGCGCGTGCAAGCTCGCATCAACGACGCGGAACGTCCGATGCCGCCGGTGCCCACCAAACTCACCGACGCCGAGAAGAAGCTCCTGAATGCCTGGGTCGATGGCGGCGGTCGGCCGTCAGACGCCACCTGCACGAACCCCGCGCCCACCGATGGCGTCAAGGCGCTGAACTGCACCCCAGACACGATCCTGAAGGCGAAAATCCCCTTCGAGATGAAGGCCGGCAGCGCGCTCGATCAGTACGTGTGTTTCGGAACAGATATCAGTGTCGCCCAAAAGCGGCACGTCACGGCCTTGGCACCGCTCACCGACAACAAGAAGATCCTGCACCACATTCTGCTCTTCCAGTCGCCCAAAAGCGAAAGTCCAGACCCGAAGCCGTGCTCGGCCAATGGGTCGGCGTCGTGGAAGTTGGTGGCTGGATGGGCGCCCGGCGGCACGAACCTCGAGTTGCCACCGGAGGCGGGCTACCCCGAAGAGAAGGGGACAACACACTGGGTCGTGCAGCTTCACTACAACAACGCAAACAACGCGCAGGGCGAGAAAGACGCGAGCGGCTACCAGCTGTGCACCACCGACAAGCTACGCACGCACGACGCCGGGGTGCTCGCGTTCGGAAGCACCAAGTTCTCGTTGCCGCCTCGCGCCAACACCTCGGTGCAGTGTGACTACCGACTCGGCGCAGAGTTCAAGAACGTCAAAGTGTTCAACGCCTCGCCCCACATGCACACCCGCGGCGCATCGATGATCTCCGAGAAGCTCGCCGGCGGAAAAGGAGCACCGGCAACCATTCACGACACCCCCGCCTTCGACTTTGGCAACCAAGCCAACTACCCGGCAGACTCTACGCTCACACAGGGCGATGTCGTGCGCACGCGCTGCGGCTTCAAGAACATGTCCGACCAGACCATTGGCTTCGGCGAGGCCACCGACGAGGAGATGTGCTTCAACTTCCTGTCGTACTATCCCGCCATTGCGGACAAGACCATTGGCAACCTCCCGGTGTTCACATGGATAACTCCGTCGATGCGCGCCATCTGCGCCAACCTGAAGTGATGCGCTGAGAAGTGCGCGTCCATTGTTGGCACGCGGTGCGGCCGCGGGGCTCGCAGGCAAATCCGCCGACCTGCCTCTGCAGCGACCAACGCAGCATGTCCTCGCCATCACCCTCGGGGACCTCGATGGGTGTTTGTTCGTCTGGCTCTGGACTGCTGGCCTCCAACAGCGTGAGCCCGCCGCCGTGGATCATCGGAGTATGCCTCGCCAGCCCGTCCGTCGCGTTGGCGCTCCGGGGGCGCTGCCGGAGTCTGTGGTGGTGGCGCACGCCGCGGCGCCGGCAAGGCACACAGCGCCACGATGGCCCCCAGCATAGACGAACGCGAAGTCGCACCATTCGTGCCGATTGCTTGCTCCATGCACCCCTGACACAGGTGGGCGCCAATGCGTCTCACTGCCCTCGAGTTCAGGCCCTATTCGACGATGGTCACATCCACGGAAGACTCCGCAACCTTCTTCCCTTGGATGTCGTAGGCCTCTGCGGTGAGCGTCCGCTCGCCGAGCTGCGTGAAGGTGTAGCGAGCGGGGAAGCCCTCTTCATCGTGGGTTGACTCCCCCAGGGGGAAGTTGCCGGCAAAGTATTTCACGTATGCGACGCCCTTGATCTTGGGCCTCACCTTCATCCAGATTCCGTTCTTGTACCAACCCTCGGCCTTGGGGGATTCCCAGGCCAGCGCGCTCGCTGCGCCGGCAGCTCCCGCGGAACACGGACCACCCGGGTCTTTGCCTGCACGATACTCGTAGTGCCAGTTCTCGCTCGGTACCGTACGCACGAAACCGAAGCGACTCGCGTTTGCGGCGAGCCACGCGCTGGTGGATAGGTCGAGCGCGAGGCCATTCTGGTGATTGCTATAGCCGGGTCGGGCCGCAAGATTGCCGTTGTTGCACGTTCCCGTGCGGTAGCAGTTGTAGAGGTACTGCTGCTCAGCCTGCGTGCGAAAGCCGCTGGTAAGCGACAGTTTGACGCCCGCGTCCATCGCCGCGCGCTGCATGCGCAAGAACGCGTGCCCCGTGGCCTTGGCAACGGGCTTGCCGCCAACCATGATCACGCTGATGGGCCGTGCGCGCCCGTTGTCGTACGCAGTTTCGTTGCGCTCCCGACACGAGACCGCGGCAACGGTGAGTGCGTCTGCGCTGGACTCTGCCGACGGCTCTGCTTCTCCGTCGTGCTCGTCGTCGCCCAGTAGCTCTTGGTCACCAACTGCGGAGCACGCAAGGAGAGACGCCGCGACAAAACCGAACCAGTGAATCGTTCGCATCATGGCTTCGCCTACTGCACCGCACGTGCCACCACATTGGTGATGCAAATCCGAGATTTCGATGCACTCGGCGGCTCCGCGACGGATCAGCGGGCCGTGATCTCGCGGTTCGCACGGCCAGCGATCTATCAACTGACCTGTCTCTGCAGCGACCAACGCAGCATGTCCTCGCCATCACCCTCGGGGACCTCGATGGGCGTTTGTTCGTCTGGCTCAGGGGTGCTGGCCTCCAACAGCGTGAGCCCGCCGCGCGGATCGTATGTGACATAGAACGAAAAATGGTGAGCCGTCGGAACACGCCGTGCGCCCGCCCGGTCGCACCTCGTTCCAGCCCGCTGGCAACACCTCGATGGGGTTGGGGGCCGCACCTCCGTCCTCGGCAGTTGCCACATCGGACGCTCTTCATCGCACTCCGCGCGCCAACATGAGGTCCTTGGGGCCAAGATGCCGTCGACTTCGCCGGACACTTGGGCTGAGCTTACCGGGCCCTATTGGCTAATTGGCGCCGGCGTCGATGATGCGACACTCCTTGTCGACAGCCGGCAGTTGCCCGCAACCGGGTTCCGGCCGCGGCAGGAAACTCCGCGAGGCCTGACTGAAGTCGATCTTCGCGCTCGTGCCGGTTCCCGAGATGCCGAACGATATCGATTCGCAAAGTTCGCCTTTGTTGTCGAGACTTCGGTTGCTTGCGACGTCGAGCGAGTTGCAAAGGTCGACCACCGATCTGTCGAATATCTCGCTGGAGTTGCAGAAGGGCACGCCGAAGGTTTCGAAGGTGCCAAGAACGGCGGGTCGGTGCCGGCGTCCCCCAGCGGGAACGGCACACCATCGGGCCCCTCTAGGCCGAGGATGGCACCGCAACCAACGGCAACGAGGGCCAACGCGATCGCTGCAGCTGCAAGTCTCAAATGCCGTCGCAGCATTTTCACAACTATACGCGACGTTCGCCGGCGTCCAAAGTCCCCAATCCGGAGGGTGTTAGGGCGACGCGAGGAAGGGTCTTCAGCTTCGCTCCGCGAAGTTCTTTCGGTTCTGTAGTGCGTTGAACTTTGAGGCCCTCAGTGGCTTGCCGCAGTGCGTGACCGCAGCTCATGATGGACGGGCGCGTTGGAAGGCTTGTTGGTAGCGCTCGGCGCAGACTGCAACGCGCTCGCGCGCGTTCCGCGTCTCTATTGGAATACGACCAGCGTCCATGCCTCGTCCGCGAGCCACCCCCCCAAAAATCTGATCCGGTGCCAACGTTTCGGCGGGGTTGAACGCGATGACACGCACGGGAAACTCTGGTGCCGCCATGACGGTCTCGGAGGTCTCTGTGCCGATGCTTAGCTGAACCATCGCACCGGGGACCGCTGCAATGGCGAGCAAAGCACTTGCCGGAATGGTTGCACGAAGGTCATCGCGAGCGAACGAGCACTCCAGCACCCTACGTCGCCCCACGCACAACGGGTTCTCCTGAACCACAGTGACAAAACGTGCCGTCACTCTTCCGGAGCCTGGACTTGCCTCCCACCGCAACTCCAGGCCGTCTTGGGCGCGGAGCAGTAGTTTGGGTTGCCCCTCCACGCCATTGCCGCTCCCCCAAACGGGCCATTGGGGCTGCGTGATGCGAATGCTCGCGGGCGCCACGATGCTCGCGCCAAAGGCGGGAAGGGAGGCGTTGCCCGAACCCCGAATCGAGATGGCGGCCCCCGGCACAAGGGGGCTCGAAAACGCGGTCACGGCCTGGTACCCAGCCGTACTAGGCGAGAAGTCAAGGGACATCGGCTCCTGCAGACCGACAATGTCAATACGTCCCGCTTTCACGGACTCTGTAGGCCACCGCGTGCTGCAGTCGCCCCACGCGTAGACGGAGCAGCTTTCGCCATATTGCGTCGTCGTTGCGCGCGTCCGGTTGCTCCAGAACCACGCCGAACCCGTGCTTCCTCGGTTGAACCCTGAAGGCACTGGAGCGTCGTTGTAGCCCTGCAGGTATACCTCGCCGCCACGCTCGGGATACGGCTCGGGCAACCGTTCGGACACGACGTCTTCGTCCGCTCGCCCGCCACATGCTGCCGCGATGCGAGAGCGAATGGGATTGCGACGAGCCTGACAACTTGAACGCTTGTGGAACTTCTTGCGCGCTTCATCGAGTCTCCCCTTAGCATCCAAACGCCCATTAGCCGACCGTTCGGTCGGGTGCGCTGGGGGCGGCCACGAATTCCTTCGGACCGGGCGGATCGTCATCGCGTTCTTTCTGGCCGAGGTTGCGCCCGCCTTCGCCTATCGCGCCACGTGGCTCGTTCGGTTCCCTGGCACGTCCAGCTTGGATGAAGAGCTTCACTTGCCCGTCGGCGGCACGCGTTCCAGCACGTACACCTTGTTGAACAGCTGGTCTTGGGTGCCGCCCAACGACACGCGAAGATCGGCATCGAGATAGAGGTTCTGAAGCTTGCCCTTCACGCCGACGGGACCACGGGCCCCAGGCGGAGGGCCGCCGGTGCCAGAAGTGGGGCCGGCGCCCGGCGCATTCCCTGGCGCGGCGGCTCCGATGGCCCCGCTCTCGATGTTCGCGGCGAGTGCGCCAATTTGTTCGCTCGCCGGCAGCGCGGATGGCAAGGTGCCGAGCCGCGTAAACTTGATGTCTAGTCCGTGCGCAAGCGGTGCGGCGGTGTACTCGCCCCGCAGAAATACAGTGAGCACGACGCTCGGTGCAGACGGCGGCGTCGGCAAGACTTGGTTCGAGAAGTTGTAGAAGTAGCCATTTTTGGTCACGACTTGGTGGATGCTCGCCTGATCTGCCACGGGGGCTCCGGGCGGGGCCGCGCGGAAGTCATCGCTAAAGAGCTGCTTCCATGTGCCGGCAAAGCCGTTGTCGAGCTCGACGCTGGCGGGGGGCGTTCCGTAGATGCGCGCGAGGTCCGCAATCAATGGGTTCAGCTGCTTTCGGGCGGCAGCGAGACTCGCGTCGTCGGTCTTGAGCGTGTTCTCCAATGCGATGCGCCTGACTTCTGCCTTGAGCTGGTCTTTCGATAGCCCCGTCGGCGGGATCTGCTTCAGCTCATCGGAAGACGGCGGTGACGACTCGTCCGCAGATTGCTCCGACGGTTCGGCACACGCCAAGCCCGAAGCGCCCAACGCCAGAGCCATCGCCACAACAACACTTCGTACCATTGCACTCATGTTCATCTCCTGTGTCTGGCGCCAACGGTGTGGCGCGAACCAACTGCGTTTCTCCAAGACTTCCCAGGCTCGCGTGCTTGCTCGCCGCGCGAAGCCGCAGGCCTTGTGGCTGTGCAAGACAGCGCGGCCACCTACCGCTGCGTGCGTTCCATGCAGTATTCATACGACCGGCGGTACGCAGACCAGCGCACTGCGCGACGGCGCAGCCTTCCTTGCGTCAGAACTGCCGGAGGTATGCCCTCAGGTGCTTTCGTTCCTGCACGGTGTAGGTGGTGCAGAGCTCGGCGTGCATCGAATCCGCGGTTGGATTCGATCGGTCGAGTGTCTTGCGGGTTTGGCCGTTCAGACACAAGAGATGGTCGAGCCCTTCGATGGCCCCGTTGTAGCCAAGCTTGCTTCGCACCCACAGACCGTCGAAGCGACGGGACTTGATGCCCTTGCGGTGCAGCGGCAACATCCCGACCTTCTGCAGCCCTTCGAGGGCCTGTTTGCTCTGGCGCGTCGGCGGGGTGTAGTTCTCGAACAAGCGATCGAAGGCCAAGGGGGTGCCGGCTGCGTCTAGCGGCTGAACCTCCAAGGTCGCGCCGCGGTAGCCGTTGTGACAGCTGGCACAATCCCTCGCGAACAACGACGTGCCTGCGGCCCGGTCTGCTGCAGAGTCTGCTGTGGGGGCTTTGGGCGTGCGCAGCGTTCGCACGTAGGCCGCCAAAGGGTCTACCCACTTGGGCGTGGAGAAGTCCGTGCGAAGCGTCGTGTACACGTACGCTTGGCGTACGAACTCTTCGAGGGAGCGGGCGCTCGTGATGCGGCCCAGATAGGGCTCTCCCATGGGCTCCCCCTCGTGGTGCGCCATGTCCCAGATCCCCGGCGAAGACTCGTACACATCGACGTGAGGTTCGCTGAGCATGGGCGACGAGGGGTTGAGCTGCCCCGGCTTGGCGCGGAAGAATGAGCGCTGGTCGGACAGAGGCACCGGATCTTGCCCCGCCGCATCGCGCACGGCGCCGCCGGCACCGAAGAAGCCCATGGTGTCGGCCAGGTCGAGCATGACGCGGGAGGTGTGAAACACGCCTTTGCTCTTGTCGCGCAGGGCGGTGAAGTAGCCCTGACTCTCCTTCGTCCACACCTTTTCGTCGCGGCGCTCGGACTCGGTACCGGTGAGCCAGAGCGGGTACTGGGTGAGCTTCGAGAACGTTGCGAGGTCGAGCTTCTCGTTGGGCATGCCCACCGAGAACTTGCCGTCGGGTAGCTGACCCATGTGACACGCGACGCACGTCATGGTCCGCGCCTTCCCCGTCAAGAGCTGGACGGGCCCGGTCTTGGTGCTGGGGATCAGCGGAAACTCGAGAGGCATGCCGGGCTCGTCGGGATTCTCGCGAAAGCCCAACTTGGTCATCGCAGGACCTGTGACATCGGGGAACACATCGAAGAGCGCCCGCAACAGGTTCTCTGGAACCGCCGTGTCCGACGGGAACGGGAGATTGAAGAATAGATGCTTGCCGCAGAGCACCAGATCACGCCGCGCACCCGCGTCTTGGCCTGCACCGGCGCGGAACTTCTCCGTTGTTGGGTCCAAGCGCGCGAAGTGTCGCTCGCAAGCGCCTTTCGTCTTGTCG
>JBIKNA010000669.1:0-2996 GCA_044358965.1 Polyangiaceae bacterium | reverse complement strand
AAGACGTGCAGCGGCGGTTGCGGGTCGTCAAAGGCGACATGCGCACGGTGCGCGTGCGCAAACGCTTCCCTCTGGTGTTCTGCACCTTCAACACGGCGCTGCACCTGTACACCCGCGTCGACGTCGAGGCCTTTTTGGACGGCGTGCGCGCGCACTTGGCTCCGGGTGGCCGCTTCGTGGTGGATCTGTCCATTCCCGTGGCCGAAGACTTGGCGCGAGATCCCTCGCACGCCTACGGCGCGCCGCGCTTTCGGCATCCGACGCTTGGTGTGGTGCGCTACCGCGAGCACTTCGACTACGACCGTTTGCGGCAGGTCTTGTTCGTGAGCATGCTCATGCGCGCCGAGGGCCAAGCCGACGACGTCATGGTGCCGCTCGCACACCGGCAGTTCTACCCCCAAGAGTGGGAGGCGCTCTTGCACTACAATGGCTTCGACGTGGTGCACACCTATGGCGACTTCACCAAAGGTCCGCTGACGAGAGAGTCCGACGTGATGGTGTTCGAGGCCAAGCTACGACCACGTAGGGCCCGGCCATGAGCGTCGCCGAGCGCTTGAGCGCGGTGCGTGCGCGCATTGCGTCGGCGGCGGCGCAGGCCGGGCGGGATCCGGCCACAGTTCGCTTGGTGGCTGTGTCCAAGACCAAGCCCGCCGCGCTCATCCGCGAGGCGTACGCCGAAGGCCAACGAGACTTTGGCGAGAACTACGCCCAAGAGCTCGAGAGCAAGGCCCAAGAGCTCACCGACCTGAGCGATCTGTGCTGGCACTTCATTGGCCACCTGCAGACCAACAAAGCCAAGTACGTGGCGCGGCACGCCCACGTGATCCATACCCTCGACCGGCCCGAGCTCGTTCACGAACTCGGCAAGCGCATCCAAGGCCTGGGCCGAGCGCCCATGCGCGCGCTCATCGAGGTCAACGCCGGGCTCGAAGCCCACAAAGCCGGCGTGCAAACGCAAGACCTTGGCGCGCTGCTGCAGCAGGTCCGCGAGCACCCAGCCTTTGTGCTGCAAGGGCTCATGACCATGCCACCCCCCGACGACCTCGATGCGGCGCGCCGGGTGTTCGATGCGCTTTCGGCCCTGCGAGATCAACATGGAGGACGCGCGGTGTTGCCGGAGCTGTCCATGGGCATGACGGGCGACCTCGAGGTTGCCGTGGCCAGCGGGGCCACCATGGTCCGGGTCGGCAGCGCAATCTTCGGCGAACGATAGCTCCGCGCTTCGCGCCCCAACAGCGCGGACGTCGTGCTGGCTACGTGGCGCGCAAGGGTCCGCTCATCACCGCCGCCAACTTTGGCAGCACGCTGACGCAGGCACACCCCGGCGAGAACATGTGCCGCGTCTTGCGAGTATCCCGCAACATGGACGGACCGATGGCACTCGCTTGCGCAGCGCGCCATCAGGTTGCCTGAGCTCCGCACGGGTTTGGACGACGGCGAATCTCGCGTATGCTCGTACCCAGGCTGCGTCAACGGTGGAGACTTGCAGCGGCAGCAAGTGCGGTGGCTCTTGTCGCCGGCTGCAGCGCCATCCTCGGCCTCGATGGGCCAGATGGTCTGCCCTTCCCATTGGGGGATGCGGGCAACGATGCGCAAACGGCCCCGGACGTTTCCGTGGACGCTGGTGCCTCAGGGCCCGACGAGTGTGCGCACCATACGGTGCCGCCCCCCAACGGCGACGACGAGCCAGATGCCTCCAACAACAAGGTTCGGCTTTGGATCGCCCTACGGACCGTCGAGCTTGCTCCAGACAACGCGCCGGGGTTCGATCTGGATCAGACCTGCACGGGCTTCAATGGAACCACTGCGTACGGTGGCCTCCCCTCGTGCAACGGCAGGGGCATCATCGACCCCAAAGACAGCGACGGCGGCGTCGACAATGCCTTGTTCAGTTCGATGAAGCGCTTCGACCTTCCGGGGCTCGACCCCAACCGCTTCTTTCCATATGACAAGCGTGCGGAGCGGGGGCTCGCAGCGCTGCTCCTCCTCGTCTACGAGTACAACGGCAAAGCCAATGATGCCGAAGTCATTGTGGGATTTGCTCGTGCGTCCGGAATCCAGACCGACGAAGGCTGCGACGGCCTACCCCGTGGCCTCCAGAGGGACCAGTCGTTGCAACTCGAGTACGACCCCGCGTTCGACGCCGGAGCGGACGCTCGCGTCGACTCGACGACGCCGGGCGATGGGGGCACGCTCAGGTTCTCGAACGGGTTCGCGCCTGCGTGGGATGGATGCGACCGGTGGGTGATCAATCGCTCCGACATCACACCCGGGACCAACTCCGAAGTCTTGGTGCCGTCCGCGCGGTTCAAGGGCTACGTCAGCAACTACCAACTTGTCGTGCAAGACGATGGAACGTTCCCTCTGGGCGATCGCTTGTTGTCCGTGGCGCAGCGCACCATGGTGGGTACCCTGATTCCACGAACCGATGATGCTGGCACGTTGCGCGAGGCCGACATCAGAAACTTCAACATCGCGGGCCGCATAGGGTTGGATGATGCCATCGCCGTGCTTGGTTCCTTCGAAGCATTCGGCGTGCAGTTTTGCAAGTCCGATACCGAACGATTCAATCAGTCTGCGATCGACGCGTGCAATGCGCTCGATATCGCAAGGAACCGCAGCCTCGACAACAAGGGCGAGCCTTGCGACGCATTGTCGTTTGGCTTGTTGGCCAAGGGTACGAGCGCCCAGGTCGATAGCGTTCAGGCCTCGCAGCGTTTCTTGCCGCGTCCAGAAGCCCGTTGTGAGCAACAGCCCACCCTCGATAAAGAGTGCCGAATCGTCGACGCCGGCGGCAACTAGAGCGCACTGGCGAGAGCACGGCCTGCACGCAGACGCCGGCAGCATTCGTCGCTTCGGGTGGTACGCTGGGTGGGCTTGCGCGCGAGGCGGTGATGTCTCCGGCGCGCTAAGAAAGGCATGCCGATCAGGTCGTCGCAACGTCCAATGCTGAGCTGCCTCGCCCTTGGGCGGAAGCTCAGCGCTCCGTTCGTCTT
>JBIKNA010000249.1:0-10199 GCA_044358965.1 Polyangiaceae bacterium | reverse complement strand
TCCACGGGCTCCGCCATACGTGCCTCACGCACTGGGCAGTCGCCGGGCGTCCGTTGCCCTGGCTCATGAGCGCGGCCGGACACACCAACTACGACGCGACTTCCGTCTACGTCGACGCTGGTGTTGTCCTGCGGGGACGGAGCTTCGGAGAACCCCATCCCACCCTGCCGGAATCTCTTTTGCGGTCCACCTCGCGGTCTATCGAGGAGGGCTCACCCGCTAAGAGATTGATTCCGGGCGCTTTTTTGGCGACCCCAACGGGAATTGAACCCGTGTTACCGACGTGAGAAGCCGGTGTCCTAACCGCTAGACGATGGGGCCAGTGTGTTTCAGTGCCAGTAAGAGAAGACCCTGCGAGAAGCGAGAACCTAACCGCTAGACGATGGGGCCAGTGTGTTTCAGTGCCAGTAAGAGAAGACCCTGCGAGAAGCGAGAACCTAACCGCTAGACGATGGGGCCAGTGTGTTTCAGTGCCAGTAAGAGAAGACCCTGCGAGAAGCGAGAGTTTCGGTGCCAGTAAGGGAAGTAAGCGGCGAAGCGAAGGTCGGCAGGAAAGAGCTGGGGGACTAGGATTCGAACCTAGATAGACGGAATCAGAATCCGTCGTCCTGCCTTTAGACGATCCCCCAAGGTGAAGGGACGATAAGCGAAAGAAGCGAAAAGTAAGGCGAAAGAGCCACGACCTTTTACTCGGCGGGCGCCAGGTGTCAAGGCAAAGCACATCGGTTCGTGCGCAAAAGTGACGAAGCGGTCGAGCGAGGGATGGTGGGCAGGCCACTCGCCCGTAGGCACCGGGACTAGACGTGCACCAATGCGTGCCTAGACCGTGTCGCGCAGAAAGGCCCCAAGCTCGCGCATGGCTCGTTTGGCCTCGGGCACGCCCAGCGCTTCGAAGAAGTGAAAATCGTGGACCATCTCGGGGTAGCCCGTCAGGGACACCGCCGAGCCCGCCTGACGCGCGCGCTCGGCAAACTCGTAGTTCTCGTCGCGAAGGGTTTCGCGCTCGCCCACTTGCACCAAACAGGGCGGCAGCCCCGACAAGTTGGCGTTGATCGGAGACACCTCGGGCGAGCGCGGATCTTGTTTCCCGCAGAACTGCCGAGCCCAGACGGACCCCACGCCTGCAGGCAGCACATCAAAAGGGAGGTTCCCCGTTCGGCTGGGGCGCTCGGTGGCCATGTCGAGCCAAGGGCACATGAGCGCCAAGGCAGTCGGAGGCGGCAAATGGCCGTCGCGAAGGGCGAGCGCCGTGGACAGGGCGAGGTGCCCGCCGGCCGAGTCCCCACAGAGACCAATGTTCGTGAAGCCAAGGCGTCGAAGCTCACGCACGGCAGCAAGCGCATCGTCGAGGGCAGCCGGGTAGGGGTGCTCCGGCGCCAATCGGTAGTCGATAGCAAAGACCGGCAGGTCGGCCTGGCGGCATAGCGAGGCGATGAGCTGCGCGTAGGAGCGCACACTGCCGAGCTGGTAGCCACCGCCGTGCAGAAACAACACGCATCGGTGGGAGCGGGCTCGATCTCCCTGGGGGGTGAACCACGTAGCAGAGAGGCCGTCGAATTGGACGGATCGCGTGCGCACGCCAGGCACCAGGCTCGCAGGAACCGCCAGGCGATCGAGCATGGCACGGCCATGGGCCGGTTCGGCGGCCGAAGCATCGCGCAGGATGCCGCGCATGACGTGAACCAGGGCCGCGTACTTGAGAGGCCAATGCGCAGGCAGCTCGCCGCGGGCCCGCTCACGCTTGGCCGTCACGGTAGCGCGGCCCAGGCGCAGACTCAGTTCGGCGAGGGGAGGCAGGGGCATGGCGGGGCGTCACAGTACCCCGACCGCCAGAAGGAGCGTCATGGAACCCTGCCAACCGGGCGACAAAGGCGACAATTGTGGTCTTTGTCCCTTGACGGCGGCCAACGCGGGTCTAGGTTGCGCCCCAGCTTCCCTGGCACTCGCACTCGCAGAGTGCCAGAACCAGTGGCGCCCACCGGGCGGCTCTGCCAAAGCTCCGATAACAATCAAGATTCGTAGAGGTTTTTGCCATGAAGATTCGTCCCCTGTCCGACCGCATTGTCGTCAAGCGCACCGAGCTCGAGGAGAAGACCAAGGGCGGGATCATCATCCCGGACAGCGCCAAAGAGAAGCCCCTCGAGGGCTTGGTTGTCGCCGTCGGCTCCGGCAAGACGCTCAAGAACGGCAAGACGGCCACCATGGACATCAAAGAGGGCGATCGCATCCTCTTCGGCAAATACTCGGGCACCGAGGTCAAGCTCGACGGCACCGAGCACGTGATCCTGCGCGAGGACGACATCCTCGGCGTCTTCACGGCCTGAAGCCGAGAGGCCTTCAAGGCCTCGCTGTTTCCACGGGGGCTTCGCCCCCGCCCTTGGAGCAAAAGCTCCAAGGGGCCCGCCCTTCGTTTTGGGTCCCAAGCCCAAAACAGCCCTCTGCCCGGGGCCGGGCCCCAGCTTCCACAAGATTTTTCCTGAACGAGGTTTCCCATGTCCGCCAAACAAATCGTCTACAGCCGCTCCGCCCGCGCCCGCATTCTCCACGGCGTCAACCACCTGGCCGATGCGGTCAAGGTCACCCTTGGCCCCAAGGGTCGCAACGTCGTCATCGAGAAGAGCTTCGGCTCGCCGGTGGTCACCAAAGACGGTGTGACCGTCGCCAAGGAAATCGAACTCTTCGACAAGTTCGAGAACATGGGCGCCCAAATGGTGCGCGAGGTTGCCTCCAAGACCAGCGACAAGGCTGGCGACGGCACCACCACCGCCACCGTGCTCGCCCAGGCCCTGTACACCAACGGCCTGATGCTGGTCGAAGCGGGCCACAACCCCATGGACATCAAGCGCGGCATCGACGCCGCCGTCGAGGCCATGGTCGCCGAGATCAAGAAGCTCTCGACCCCCACCAAAGACAAGGCGCACATCGCGCAGGTCGGCACCATCTCCGCCAACGGCGACGCGAGCATCGGCAACATGCTGGCCGACGCCATGGAAAAAGTGGGCAAAGAGGGTGTCATCACCGTCGAAGAAGCCAAGGGCATGGAGTCCGCCCTCGAGGTCGTCGAGGGTATGCAGTTCGATCGCGGCTACCTGAGCCCCTACTTCGTCACCAACGCCGAGAAGATGACGGCAGAGCTGGACAACCCGGCCATCCTCATCAGCGAGAAGAAGATCAGCGTGATGAACGACATCATCCCGCTGCTCGAGCAAGTGGCCCGCGAAGGTCGCCCCCTCGTGATCATCGCCGAGGACGTCGAGGCCGAGGCCTTGGCCACCCTGGTGGTCAACAAGCTCCGTGGTCTGCTCAAGGTCTGCGCCATCAAGGCGCCGGGCTTTGGCGATCGCCGCAAGGAGATGCTCAAGGACATCGCCATCCTCACGGGCGGCCAGGTCATCAGCGAGGACCTCGGGTTCAAGCTCGAGAACGTCACCATGAAGGACCTCGGCACCGCCAAGCGCGTGTCCGTCGACAAGGACAACAGCACCATCGTCGATGGCGCTGGCGACAAGAACGAGATCAAGGCTCGCTGCGAGCAGATCCGCAAGCAGATCGAGAACACCACCAGCGACTACGACCGCGAGAAGCTCCAGGAGCGCCTGGCCAAGCTCGCCGGTGGCGTGGCCGTGGTCAAGGTCGGCGCCGCCACCGAGACCGAGATGAAAGAGAAGAAGGCCCGCGTCGAAGACGCCCTGCACGCCACCCGCGCGGCGGTCGAAGAAGGCATCGTCCCCGGCGGCGGCGTCGCGCTGCTTCGCGCGGCCAAGGTGCTGGACGGCCTCAAGCTCGACGGCGAGCGCCAGTTCGGCGTCACGCTCGTCAAGCGCGCGGTCGAGGAACCCCTTCGTCAGATCTCCAAGAACGCCGGCGCCGAGGGCAGCGTTGTGGTCGACAAGGTCAAGAACGGCACCGGCAACTTCGGCTTCAACGCCGCCACGGACACCTTCGAAGACATGGTCAAGGCCGGCGTCATCGATCCGGCCAAGGTTGTGCGCTCGGCCCTCGAGTTCGCTGCCAGCGTGTCGGGCATGATGCTCACCACCGAGGCGATCATCGCCGACAAGCCCAAGAAAGAGGCCAAGGGCGGCGGCGCCGGCGGCGGCATGGGCGGCATGGGTGGAATGGGCGGCATGGGTGGAATGGGCGGCATGGGCGGCGGCGATTTCGACATGGATTGAGCCCCCGTCCGCGGCACATTCCGCAGACAAGGCAAAGCCCTTGGGCGCCCGGTGCGCTCAGGGGCTTTCCCTTTTCCGAATGCTTTTTGACTTCTTTGAACGGGGCCCGGTAGCATTTCACCTAAGGCATGGAAGGCGCGCAGGATTCGCAAGATGTCCGCTTTGCGAGAGAGTTCCCCGCGGGGTTCGTCCTCTTTCGTGAGGGCGAGCCCGGCGAGGTCATGTACGTCCTGCAGTCTGGCGCGGTGCGCATCACCAAGCAGACCAAGACCGGCGGCCGAGATTTGGCGCTGCTTGGGCGCGGTGACTTCGTTGGCGAGATGGCGCTGCTGAACGGCAAGCCCCGCAGCGCCACGGCCACGGTGGTCGAAGACGCGCGGTGTCTGGTGCTCGACAAGGACACCCTCGAGAGCATGATGCGCCACAGCCCGGAGATCGCTTTGCGGCTCCTGCGGAAGCTGGCGCGGCGCCTCGACAACGCCGACACGATGATCGCCATTCTGCTGAATCCGGACCCGCAGGCCCGGGCGCTGTTGGCG
The DNA here is from genome assembly GCA_044358965.1 of Polyangiaceae bacterium. Taxonomy (GTDB): domain Bacteria; phylum Myxococcota_A; class Polyangia; order Polyangiales; family Polyangiaceae; genus SXNL01. The sequence goes on along the minus strand of JBIKNA010000249.1, from coordinate 5,485 downwards.
CTGCGAAAGCGGGTCGACGACGCGGAGCGCGATGCGCAGGGCCGCGCCCGTGTGCGCTTGCAGCACGCCACCTTGGCCCAAGAGCTTGGCGTCGCCGAAGACAAAATTGACGACGTGCTTCGTCGCCTGCGCCGCGTCCGCATTGCCGAGTTCGACGACGGAAGCGACGAGATCCTGGTCAACGCGCACCGGCTTCACGAGTTCTTCGAGTTCCTCGAGGCCCCCAAGGAGCCCACATGAACCTGCTCGTCGTGGGCTGCCATGGCGGCGAGACGCCCAAGCACCGCACGAGCGCCTTTGTGCTGGACGGGCGCTTGGCCATCGACGCGGGCGCCCTCACCAGCGGGCTCACGCTGGTCGACCAGTGCAAGCTCGAGGCCGTGCTGGTGAGCCACGCGCACCTCGATCACGTGCGCGACTTGGCCACCATCGCCGACAACCGTGCGCAGCGCGATGCGCCGCCATTGGTTGTGGTGGGCACCAAGTTCACCCTTGGAGCGCTTCGCAAGCACTTCTTCAACGGGCTGCTCTGGCCCGACTTCTCGGTGATCCCGTCGAAGAAGAAGCCAACCATCGTGTACAAGGAGCTCACGCCCGAGCGGCGCACCAAGGTGTGTGGCTACGACGTGCGCGCCATCTTGGTGAGCCACACCATCGAGACCTGCGCCTTCGTGGTCGAGCGCGACGGCAAGAGCATCGCGTACAGCGGCGATACCGGTCCGACGGACCGCCTTTGGAACGTGCTGAACGGCGACAAGGCGCTCCGGGCAGTGCTCATGGAAGTGAGCTTCCCGAACGTCGAGCACGCCTTGGCCCTCGTGAGCGGGCACCACACGCCCAAGTCCTTGGGCGACGATCTCAAGAAGCTCCAGAAGAACGTTCCGGTGTTGCTGTACCACATCAAGCCGGTCTTCCAGAAAACGGTAGAACTCGAGTGCGCCAGGCTTGGCAACTCGAGCCTCGAGATCCTGCAGCTCGGGTCCCAGTTCGACTTCTGACGCCGGGATGGGGACGGCCGGGCGTGCTCCAATCGGCCGGGATCTTTGGCTTTTCGTGAGCCACGAGGAGCAAGGGCGGGCCCTGGTCGAAATGCCTTGAACCCAGGCAAAAAGCCGGGGCATATGGCGAACCCCCTTGATGACCCCCAACGGACGCCCCGCCGCGGCTTCAGCGCCGCAAATCCCCGGCCTAGAAGACGACGCCGACGGTGCGCGCATCGTGGCCGAAGAGCTGCGCCTGCTCGCCACCGTCACCCTTGCTCTCGACACAGCGACCGTGCGCAACAGCAACGCGGCCGCCGGGCGCAACGAGGACGAGGGACGTCTGCTCGAGCTGCGCGACGAGGTGGCGACCGCAAAGCCCGAAGATCTTCCGGCGCTGTTCGAGCAGATGCACCACCTGGGCGCGTTGCGGGCCCAGCGGGGCAAGGGTACCGTGGGCAGCATCGACCGAGGCAGCCCGTACTTCGGGCACATTCGCCTCGAAGAAGAGTATCCGAACGAAAAGGCGCCGCGACGCCGCGACGTACTCATCGGCGGTCGCTCCTATGTCGACTCCGCCGCCGGCGTGCGCATCGTCGACTGGCGACAGGCGCCCGTGAGCCGCATCTTCTATCGGTACCGCGAGGGTGACGACTACGAGGAGACGCTGGGGGACCGTCCCATCGAGGGCAACGTGCTCGCGCGGCGCAGCGTGTCCATCGTGGGTGGCGTCTTGCGTCGCGTGTCCTCGCCGCAGGGCACCTTCGTACTGGGCGACGCGGGCAAGTGGACCCGCGTGGACGTCCGGTCGTCGCAGCTCGTCATGCGCGCGCCGGGCGAGCGCGCGCAGCTTGGCGTGGGCGCCGACGGCAAGGCCCGCAAAGACAAGCTCCTGCCGGCCATCGCGTCCATGCTCGACGGCGCACAGTTCGACTTGATCACCAAGCCCGGCGCGGGCGTCGTGGCCATTCAGGGCAGTGCGGGCAGCGGCAAGACCACCGTGGGCCTGCACCGTATTGCGTACCTGCACGCCACCGATGCCGCACGGTTCCGCGCCGACCGCATGTTGGTCATCGTGCCCACCGAGGCGCTCATCCACTACACCGCGCGGGTCTTGCCCGATCTTGGCGTCGCCGATGTGCCCGTCATGACCTTCCAGCGTTGGGCCGTGCGTGTGCTGATGGACCTCTACCCCAAGCTGCCGTCGCGCATCACCGACGAGACGCCGGGAGTGGTCGTCCGCATGAAGACGCATTCGGGCATGCTGCGGGCCATCGACCAACTGGTCGCGCGCACCGAGCGCGAAGTCGACGAGCGACTGCGCGCGCAAATGGCCAAGTGGGAAGGGGGCACCAACGTCATCAAGGCCTGGGAGCAGACCTCTGGCGCTGTGGACTTGCGCGTCAGCGCACTCGCCACCTGGATCTCGGGCAAACGCGACATCTACGGCGCGCCGGCACCGAACACCGTCCCCGACGTCACCAAGGGCGCACTGACGCAGCTTGGCGTCGAGCTACGCAAGAAGAGCCGTGGCGTGCTCGAACTCTGGGACGAGCTCTGTACGGACCTGCCGCTGCTCGAACGCACCTTCGAAGGCGCCAAGGGCTTCGGCCCGGGGCAGCTCCGCCAGGCCAACGAGTGGTGCACCCTGCAAACGCGCATCCGCCAAGAGGGCGAGCGCGACGGCGAGACGCCGTCCCTCGATGCCGAGGACCACGCGCTCATTCTTCGCTTGTTCCAGGCGCTCCGCGGCCCGCTGGTCGACAGCGACGGCGGAGTCATGCGCTGCGCGCACTTGTTCGTCGACGAGGTACAGGACGCAAGTCCCGTCGAGCTTCGGGTGCTCATGGACCTGACGGGCAAAGACAAGAGCGTCACGCTGTCGGGCGATCTCGCGCAGCGCATGCTCGAAGACGACGACGACCGCGGCGAATTCCAGTGGAGCGATCTCTTGGGCGCGCTGGACCTGCCGCACACCGGCGAGGGCGTCATGGAGCCCCTCAAGGTCAGCTACCGGTCCACGGCGCAGATCACCAAGTTTGCGCGCGAGGTCCTTGGGCCCCACGCCCACGAGGCCGAGCCCATCGCCGATCGACACGGCCCCCCGGTCGAGATGTTCCCATTCTCCTCGGCCGGCGAGGCCGTGGCGTTCCTGGCCGATGCCCTCCGAGATCTTCACCAATCAGCGCCGCACGCCAACGTGGCCGTGCTCGCGCGCTTCGGGCCTCAGGCCGACGTATACTTCGAGGGATTGGAGCGCGCCGAGGTGCCGAATGTGCGCCGCGTGCGCCGGCAAGACTTCTCTTGGGAGCCCGGCGTCGATGTCACGGACGTGCGCCAAACCAAGGGCCTCGAATGGGACGAGGTGGTGTTGGTCGACGTCAACAAGACCAGCTACCCCGACTCCAGCCAAGCCCGGCACGCCATGTACGTCGGTGCCACCCGCGCCGCGCACCAGCTCTGGTGCGTCGCCAGCGAAGAGCCGTCACCCATTGCGAGTTCGGCGCTCCAAGTTGTCCCGGAGCCGCCGGCCCCGGGCGCTGAGCCCAAGTCTGTCAGCAGCACCGAGGGGGAAGCATCATGAAGATCACAGTCATTGGCGGCGGAGCCTGGGGCACGGCCATCGCATCCCACGTGGCGCGGCGCGCGCACGACGTCACGCTCTGGGCTTTCGAGGCCGAGGTGGCCCAAGCCATCAACACTTCGCACGAGAACACCGTGTACCTGCCGGGCATCAAGTTGCCCGAGTCGCTGAAGGCCAGTGCCGACATGGCGCAAGCCCTGGCGGGCGCCGAGCTCGTGGTGCTCGTGCCCCCGTCGTCGCACCTGCGTCGTGTGACCCAAAGCTTGGCGCCGCACCTGCCGCCGGGGGTCCGGGTGCTGGTGGCCACCAAAGGCATCGAAGAAAACTCCCTCAAGCTCATGAGCGAGGTGCTGGCGGAGACCTTGCCGGCGGTCAGCCAAGATCGCCTGGCATTCTTGTCGGGCCCCAACTTTGCCAAAGAAGTGGCCGGCGCGTTGCCCACGGACTCCGTGGTTGCCTCCACCGACGCGGCCTGCGCGGAGTTCATGCAAGAGGCACTGCACGCGCCCAACTTCCGCGTGTACACCTCTCAAGACCCCATCGGCGTCCAGGTTGGCGGTGCCATCAAGAACGTCCTCGCCATTGCCACGGGCACCTGCGATGGCCTCGGCCTCGGACTCAATGCGCGGGCCGCACTGATGACCCGCGGCCTATCGGAGATGACGCGCCTGGGCGTGGCACTCGGGGCCGATCCCCTCACGTTCCTGGGCATGGCCGGGGTAGGGGACCTCATCCTCACGTGCACCGGCGACTTGTCGCGCAACCGGACCTTGGGCATGAAGCTGGCCGAGGGCGTCAATCCGTCCGAATACCTGAAGACCGTCCGCAGCGTGGCCGAGGGCTACTGGACCGCCGCCGCGGCCCATGGTCTCGCCAAAAAGGTCGGCGTCGAAATGCCCGTCACGGAGCAGGTCTACCTGGTGCTCCACGAGGGCAGGCCCCTCACCGAGGCCATGCGCTCGCTTCTGCTGCGGGGCACCAAGTCCGAGCTCTACGGCATCAAGGCGTAACGGCGCTGGTGCACGCGGCCTTCCAGGCCTCGAGCACCGCGCTCGCCACGCTCGCCACGCCGACCCCCTTGGTGACTTGCGCGAAGATCACGGGGCCTCCTTGGCGCATGCGGTCTGCGTCGCTGCGCATGATGTCCAAGTTGGCCCCCACGTGGGGAGCCAGATCCGTCTTGTTGACCACCAACAAGTCGCTCTGCGTGATGCCCGGACCACCTTTGCGCGGGACCTTGTCGCCGCCAGACACGTCGATGACGTAGATGGTGAAGTCCACGAGTTCGCGGCTGTACTGCGCCGCCAGGTTGTCGCCGCCGCTCTCGACGAAGAGCAGCTCCGGCGCCACAGACTTCATGAGGTTGTGCAGCGCATCGAGGTTGTGGCTGATGTCTTCGCGGATGGCCGCGTGCGGGCAGCCGCCGGTTTCCACGGCGGCGATGTGCCCGTCGGGCAGGGCCCCGTTGCGCGTAAGGAACTCGGCATCTTCTTTCGTGAAGATGTCGTTGGTGACGACGCCGAGGCGGTGTTTGTCGCGCAGGGTCCGGCAAAGCTCGAGCAAGAGCGCTGTTTTGCCGCTGCCCACGGGGCCGCCGATGCCGACGGTGAAGGCCCGCGTGCTGTAGCTCCGCGGCGTACGGGGCGCCCGATTCCGGAACAAGCCTGGGTGATCCCAGTGTTCGTGGGTGTGCCCATGGGCGTGGTCGTGCGGTGCGTGGTCGTGGGAATGATGGTGGTCGTGACCGTGATCGCCGTGGGCCATGGGAATTGCGTGCTCCGTTCAGGAAAGAAACAATCGACTGTAAAGCTCATCGTGTTTGCCGGCGTACAGCTCCAAGAGGGGGCTCGCCTGGGACGCCGTCGCTATGGTGAGATGCGAGGTGTCATCGAGGGCGCGCTGCAGAAGCGGCGCAAACGCA
>JBIKNA010000025.1:0-32964 GCA_044358965.1 Polyangiaceae bacterium | reverse complement strand
GCGGCGAGCCCGGGTCTGCCACTTGCAACACCTCGAGGGCACGCTCGGCGCGTTGTACGTCGCCCAGGCGCACGTACACCCATGCAAGCTCGTACAGCATGGTGCCGAACTCGGAGGACTCGCGGCCAACCCGCGCGTACGCCTCGCTGGCCTGGACGTAGTTCTCCATCTCGTAGAACAAGCGGCCCATGGCCATGAACGACAGGTCGATGACCTGCTTGTGCGCATCGCTGTCGGCCGGCAAGTCGGTGACCTGGCGGAACAGCTCGATGGCGGGCTTGTAGTTCGTGGGCGCGGTGCTCGGCTTGCCGTCGGCGGTGAGCGACGGCGCCGTGGTGCGCATGGACACAAGGCCCAAGAAGTACTTGGCCTGGTGCGTGTACTCGGTGCCCATGGGCACCGACTCGAAGGCGGCCTTGGCCTCGCCCCAGTTCTTGCGGGCAAAGTGCGCCTTGCCTTTGGCGTACACCAGCGCGGCATCGACCTGCGCCGGTGGCACCTGGCTCAACTTGGCGAACACCTCGTCGAGGCTCTTGATGTCTCCGATGCGCAAGCACACGTCGACCAAGCGCGCGAGGGAGCGCCCGAGGTACGGCGAGAACCGCGGCTGCGAGGACTGCTCGACGAGGGCGCGGTAGTCCCTTCGGGCGGAGAGGTACTCTTTGGTGGCGTAGTAGGTCTCGCCACGCAACCAGAGGGCGTCGGGGTACGAAACCGTGGTGGGCGGGAACTCTTCGAGCAGCTCGCTGAAGACCACGATGGCACGCTGGTAGTCTTTGCTGCGGTACAGCAAGTCACCGTTGGCCAAGCGCTGCTCTGCGGAGAGCTTTTGTGCCTTGGAGCGCTCCACTGCAGATTGCACCGCGCCGGCCTCGCGGTCGACGTTGGTGATCTCCGTCTGGGCATTGGAGGCGTTTGCCTCGCCACCGTCGGCGCGCGCGGGCGAACTCACGCCCAGCGCAACAGCCGCTGCGACGATGGCAAAGCCACCGCGGTATCGCTTCACTTGGTGCCCCCGCCGATGCTCACGCCACCGGACGCCGCCGGCGCCGGGGTGCTGGGTGCGGGAGAGGCTGCAGCGGGCGTGGCCGGGGCCGCCGTGGCCGGACCCAATGCCGCAACCTTTTCGTTCCATTCGATGGCCGGGCGCTGCTCGAGCGGCGTGGTGACGCCCCCCTTCTCGAGAGAGGTGGCAAGCAGGGTCATGGTCTTGCCCTCGACTGCGGTGAACGAGTGCGAGCTCTTGACCTCGAACTTGTACCCACGGAGATAGGTGAACACGCCGTAGCCGTTGCCCTGGAAGTTGAGCGCGACCTGCACCGTGTGGTCGCCCGGAGGCACCGAGCCATTGAAGATGGGGATCTCTTTCTGGTCGGCCAAGGCTCCGGTGTCGTCTTGCTTGTTGTATTGCACCGTGCCGTCGATGACGAACAGCGCCTTGGTGAGGCGGAACGCGCTCGACATCTCGTTGCGGTACACGACCTCGGCGCGAGAGCCGGCGACGCCGCCCGACAGGATGGTGTCGGACAGGAGTGCGAGCCGGGTATGGCTGCGACGAATCTGATCCTTGAGTTCATCGACGCGCGCCTCGAGATCCCGAAGGCGAACGGAGTAGGTCGAGCCGTCCATGGCGCCCTTCTCGGCGATCGGCACGGCCATGGTCGATGCGGGCTTCGCCGCAGCGGAACCGGCGGGGGCGGCGCTGGCTGCGGGTGCCGCGGCACCAGACGCGGCAGGGGCTGCTGCGGGAGCGGCCGATGCTGCTGCCGGGGTTGCCGATGCTGCGGCCGCGGTCGTCGCGGGCTTTGGCTGCGCGAAGGCCGACATCGAAATGGCAACAATGGCGAAAGGTGCAAGCGCTACGGCATGACGTCGCATGGGGACTCCCCGATGGGTGGCAAAGATACTGAATGAGCGGCGGGTGCCATGCACCCAACACTCCTAGGCGGGCACTCTAGGCTGCGTCGGGACCCCGTGGCAACCACCCACGTGAGCTTCCGTACAGTGTATACCTGGTAGGACATTTACCTACAAGGTAGGTTTGCCCCAACCGAAGTACCCGAAGCAGTTGTACCCGGGAGCGCTTGGGCGGTATCACCGCGACACGGAAAAGCGCGTGCTCGTCTGTACTTTTGCCAGATCCAAAGCGCACCCAAGCCGTCTACCAAGGCATGACGGCTTGCCCGAGCACGTGCGCGCGCATGCGGCCTCCCCCAAAACGGGGCGGCACGGCAGGCCTTACACCGACGCCGAGGACCGGCGGTGAGCGGCCCTCCGCTCGCCGAATTGTCCGACGAGGACCTGATGGTTCGCTACCAGCGGGGCGAACGTCAGGCTTTCGTCGTGCTCGTTCGGCGGCACCAGCAAGTGCTCTACAACTTTGCCCTGCGGCAGCTGCGTGCCCCGAGCGCCGCCGAAGACGTGGTGCAAGAAGCGTTCGTGCGTGTGGTGCAGAACGCCACCGAGTTCAAACACGAGTCGCGCTTCCTCACCTGGGCGTTCACCATCGTGCGCAACCTGTGCATCGATCAGGCGCGCAAGAACGCGTTGCGGAAACACCCATCACTCGACGAGTCCCGCGGCACCTCCGAGGGGCCCACCTTGGGAGAGCAGCTCCCGGATCCAAAGGCCAGCACCGAGCGAAATGCCACCGATGCCGAGCTGCGCGTGCGCATCCAGAAGGCCGTGGACACCCTGCCCGAAGAACAGCGAGAGGTCTTCTTGCTCCGCGAGATCTCGAGCTTGCCCTTCAAAGAAATCGCGGAGATCACCGGTGTGGCCGAGAACACCGTCAAGAGCCGCATGCGCTACGCCCTCGAGCGGCTCCAGCAAGCGCTCGAAGAGTACGAGGAGTACGCCCGCGCACTCCGCTAGCCCCCTTCCCTTTGCCCCCGAGCATCACCATTCTGTAGACACCGGGGCCCCTTCGTTGCTTTGACCAAAACTCTGACGCCCTCACGAACATGGACTGCGAAAAGTGTGAAGACCTGCTGCTCGGGGAGCTCTACGGAGAGCTCGACGAGATCACGCATGCGGCGCTCCGGCGGCACACGGCGGGGTGTGCCCGATGCGCGGCCATGCTCGCGGGTCTTCGCGCCACCCGGAAGCTCGTCGCCATGCCGCTCGAGCCCGTGCCCGATGGGCTCGAAGAGCGCATCTTGGGCGCGGCCCGCGAGGCCCAAAAGGTCGTCCCCATTCGCCGTCGCATGACCTCGGCGCTCTCATGGGCCGGAGCGTGGGCCATGCGCCCGCAAACCGCCATGGCGGCCCTGTTTCTTCTGATGGTGGGCTCCACCACGGTGCTTCTCCGCGGACGCGCCGACCGGAGGGCGTCGGCCGTCACCGTGACCGAACGCGGCACACCCTTTGGCGCCGCGGGCGACGACAAGGTGGCCCAAGCGCCGGCAGCCGCAATGCCCACTGCCGCTGCCTCCGGGGCGGCAAAGCCTGCGGCCTTCGCCGCCAGCCCTCCCGCCGCTGCGGCACCGCCAACCATTGTCGCCTTGGCCGAAGCGCAGCCCAGCAACGACGAAGACAGGAAAGCCGAGGCCGAGGGGCGCAAGGCCAAGGGTGGCGCCCCGGCTGAGCCCTTGGCGCTGGCCGACGACATGCCCGGCGCCACCGGAAAGAGCGCCAGCGCTGGGCCGTTGGAGCAGCGGATGGATCCGTCCGCTGGCGTCGCAAAGGAAGACGGCTTTGGCCGCGGCGCGGCGGCGTACCGCGCCAAAGACTACAAGCGCGCGCAGGCCGAGTTCGACCAAGGTGCCGCCAGTGGCGATCGCAACGCTGCCCTGTGGAGCGCTCGCAGCGTCAAGGCGCAGAGCGGGTGCGCCGCTGCAGTCAGCCGCTTCGACGCGCTCGCGGGCACCCAAGATGGCGTCGCCCAAGAAGCCCTGTTCGAGGCCGCCGAGTGCCACCGCGCCCTCGGCAACCTCGACGCCGCGCGCTCGCGCTACCAGCAACTCGTATCCATCGCTGCATTTGCCGCGCGGGCGCAAGCCGGCCTCGATTCCATGAACCAGATGGCCGCGCGCAAGGCGGCACCGGTGGCCACCAAAGCGCCCGCCGCCCCCGCTGCAGCGGCCAAGCCCGCAGCCAAGCCCACCGCCGAACCGGCCGACAAGGGCACCAACATCAACTCCAGCAGCTTCTAGGCATGCCGCCGTCTGCGCTCCCCCTTGGGTCCGACGAGGTCCTGAGCGCCTGGCTCAAGGAGCTTCTGGCAAGCTGCCCCTTGTCCCAAGACCAGCGCGCCGTCGAGCGCTGCGCCACGAGTTTTGCCCTGGCCGCCGAGAACCCCTGGGGCGGACGCGACGCAACCAGCGCTTGGCTGCGACTGGGCGCCGAGCTTTCCGCCGAAGACGCATCCCCGTCACTCGTGGCCGCATGCGTGCCGGCACTTCAACGATTCGCCTCCACGGGCACCGATGCCGAACGACCCCTTGTGCGCCTTGCACAGGGTGCTCTGTTCGAGGGATTCCACCGGGCACATCGCGACCGCGCGCGCGACACCCACGACAAGGCGTGGTTTGGCATCAACGGCATTGTGCCGTTGGGCGCCGACGTGGCGGCTGTGCCGGCGCCGCCGTTCGCCCGGGAGCCTGGGCACGACCCGGACACCTGCCGCTTGTGGGCAGAATCGGTGGCAGCGGCCTGCGCCAAGCGCGGCATCTTTCGTGTCGTCAGCAACACAAAGGCAGAGCCCCGCGCCGAACTTTTGGCCGCCCTCAGCGAAATCGGGGCGACGCTCGTCGAGGATCTCGGCACGCCGTCGCAAAGCGAGCATTCCCTGCCCTCCCCCCCCAAGCGCTCTCGCTTCTGGCCCTTCGGCTAAGGCTCCCGACGGCCCGCGCGGGGCTTGGCACATCACGGTCCATGTGCCGGCGCCAGAGGTTTGCCCTCAGGCACGCCAAGGCCGCCCATTGCCGGGCACGGTCGCCGACACTTTGCTAAGGTCCGTCTGCATCATGGCCGCCCGCCTTCGCCCCTGCCCTGCGCCCGCCCCGCACAAGCGCCGCCTGCTCGCCGCCTGGGTGCCTTGTCTCTCGCTCGCGGTCCCCGTGTTTGCCAGCAGCGCATGCGGCAAGGTCGAGTCCGACGTGCGGGTCTCCGTGGGCCCGAACCTGGTGTTCCCCAAGGGCATCCTCGACGACGTCAGCAAGGTCACCCTGGCCGTCTACGACAATAGCGACACCCTAGGCTGCGACACGCCCACGGGCACCGTCAACGCCACCGACACAACCCCACGCGTTGCCACCAAAGAGCTCACGCAAAAGGGCTGCTCGCCGCAGGTGCGTTTCTGCGGCGATCTCGAGATCACCAAAGGCGAACAAGAGCGCATCTTCGGGGCCACGGCGACCGACAGCAAAGGTCGCCTTCTGGCCTCGGGCTGCTCGGTCACCAAGGTCAACCAAGACACCTTGCCGCTCTCCATCAAGATGGTGCCCTTCGTGGCGCCGGCTGTCTGCGGCAACGGCACGCTCGAGGTCACCGAGACCTGCGACGAACAGAGCGATCTCTGCGACGCGTCGTGCCAGACCACGGAGTTTTTGCTCTCGAACGGCGCCGCAGCGGCCAACACCGTCGATGGCAGCGCGGGCGACAAGTTCGACCCGGCATTCTTGTGGCCCCGTGGAACGGGAGCAGACGGCCGTTTCTTCGCCTTCTTCACGGACAAGACGCCGCCCTCGACGGACATCGGGATGCGGGGGCTCAGTGACGCACTCGGGCCCCTCAGCACCCCACCGGTGCTCAAGACCGCGTCCATTTTTCTGCCCAATGGCGGCACATTCCCGCCCAATGCCGCAGGCAAGAGCCAGGCGTCTCCGGCTGGAGCCTTTGCCCTTGGACGTTACTTCGTCGTCTTCCAGGACGACGATACGGCCACCACCGGCCAAGACATCCGCCTCCGAAGCATGGATGCAAGCTTGGTGGCAGAGCAGGGAGCAACCGCCGTGGGCATCAACGGCCCCAACGGCGCTGGCAAGGCCGGCATTCAATCGCTGCCGCAGATCAGCGCCGCTGCCGCGGGAACCAAGTTGCTCATCGCTTGGCAAGACGACGCCGACGGCGGCCGCATCTTCGCCCGTACGTACACGCCCAGCAGCCCCCCGGTGTTGGGCACCGAATACGAGATCAGCTCGGGCAGCAGCAACCGCCGGGTGGCCATCGCGCCCCGGGCCAACGGCTGGGTGCTCGCGTGGGAAGGCGGCGGCGACATCAAGCTGCGCCTCGTCAACGAAGATGGCAACCCGCAGGGGGCCGAGCAAACCGTCAACGAGAGCACCGACGGGGTGCAAGAGCGACCGCGCGTCGCGTCTCTTGGCGATGGCCGCTTCGCCATTGCCTGGAGCGACAAGCGCGCCGGCAACGCAGACATCTACATGCAGCGCTACACTTCGAGCGCTGGCAAGGTGTCCGCCGACCAGAGCAAGCCCATCAACGACGCCGTCGCCGAGGGCGATCAGATCACCCCGGCCGTTGCAGGCATCGATGCATCTAGTGGCGCTTACATCGTCGTGTGGCACGACGTGACCAGCGGACATGTCCGCGGGCGCTTCATGGGGGGCACCACCGGCTCGCTGCCCAACTACTTGACCGGCCAGACCACGGAGTTTCAGGCCAGCCGCGATGACAATCACACACGGGCCAACCCCCAAGTGGTGTTCGGCGGCGCAGGCCCGAACATTGCCGTGGGCTGGGAAGACAAGACCACTGGTGCAGGCTTGAAGCCCGGCGTGTACGTGCGGCGCATTCCCGGCCCGGTGCAATAGCGCGCAACCGGCCACCGCCAGGCGTGCACCGTTTGGGACAGATCCCAGCCCGCCAAACATGACAACGATGGCCAGGCGCAGCTTCCGGCTGGCCCGCGCTCCCTGGCCCGCGCTCACCGGCCCGCGCTCATCGGCCCGCGCTCATCGGCCCGCGGCAGCAAAAGCGCTGCCTCTGCGGGCCTACGCCCTCACTGCACGTTGAGCGTGCCGCCGAGGATCCGATTCTCGCCGTCGCTGGGCCCGGACTTGACCTTCATGCGGCCCTCGCCGATGAAGAACCCGAAGTAGATGGTGTACGCGCCGGGAGTGAAGTTGGGCTCCAAGGTGAACTCGTAGTCGTCGACCATGTAATCGCCCACGAGCCACATGGAGAACGGGTACTTGCCACCCAAGGTCTTGTGGTCGCCGTTGTGCCGGCGGTGGAACCCGTCGATGTGAATGAAGCACTCGTAGTCGGTGCTGATGGGCGCAAGGACCTTGAGGTACGTGCGCATGCGGTACTTCTTGCCCGGACGCACCGCGTCGACAAGCCGCCCCGTGGGGCCATCGACGATGTCGATGCCCACGACCTGGAGTTTGTCTTCGAGGTTCACGTCGAGCTTGCGCTGCGGTTTGGGTGCCGCCTCGAGGACCACTTTGGCAAGGGGGCTCTCGTTTTTCTCGCCGCCCACGAGCTTGTTGGTAACCAGCAAAATCTGGCTCGAGCGAGCATCGAGCACGGGCAGGTTGTTGCCGGTCTTTGCACGGAACGTAGAGTTGAGTCGACCAAGCTCTTGGGCGCTGATGGCCAAGAACCTTCGGCCATCGCCCGCGGCAGACAGCCAGTCGAACGCCGACTGCGTGTCTTTGAACGTGGGGGGTTGCTCCCCCGCGTAGTACGCAGCGGTGCGGCCGCCGACGCCAAAGAGACCCAGCGGCTCTTGGGCCTTGTGCAGACGCTGGTAGCTCTCGAAGACCTCTTTGGGCGACAACTGGTTCGCCAGCGCCGGGTAGTACGCAAAACACAAGATGCCGCCCGCCACGACGCCGAAGGCCGTCAAGAACGCCGCGCGGCTGCGCCGGAGCAAATCGGCCACCACGCCCAGGGCCAAGAAGGCCAAGATGCCCGCGGGCAGCGCCACAGCAGCGGCCACCAGCGGCTTCTGGCCCTGCTTGTAGAGCGCAAAGAAAACCAGCGCCGGGATCTGCAGATACATGAGCGGCGCCAAGACCGCGAGGGCCACGTTCCGCGTCTCGCCCTTGGGTTCGTGACGAACGGCTAGCAGCTGCTCGAGCGGCTCGAAGCCTCGGGCCCAGACAACTTTGGGCTCACCCTTCTCTTTGGGGCCAAAGGCCCACAGCCACACATCGCACCAGAACTGGGTGCCGAGCACTGCAGCCAGCGGCACGATGGCCGACAGCCACCACGCGTTCGACAACACGTCGCGAAGCTGGCCGGACATCTGCGGCATCCACTTGGCGTGGGTGCGGGTGCCGTACCAGATGGCCAGGCCCGCGAGCGAGGAGCCCGCCACGATGGCGAAGTAGGCAAGCGACAGAATTCCGTCCCAGGAGTCGCGGAGGGCCCGGATGACTTGGGCGTAGTTGGCCGGCTGGAACGGCTTTCGTTTGCCGCCGATTTCCACGAACGTGAGCACACTGACGCCGGCGAAGCCCACCAGCGCGATGGTCCACAAGAGCCACGAGCGGTCCTTGAAGGACTCGGGGAACTGCGTCGCGGGCACCGCGAAGGCTTGGTAGGCCTTCTCGGGCATCGAGTGGAAATCGTGGTGGAACACGCCCAGGAACACGGCGGTGCCCACGGCCGTGGCCAGCGAAGGATGCGCGCCGCGCTCGTAGTCGCGCAGCGCGATGCCCGCGGCCGCCGCCAGCAGCGCCGGCCCCGAGAACGCGATGAGCTCCGTGCGCGCCACCAAGAACCCGTGCATGACGAAGCACACCGCCGCGGCCACCAAAATGGCCACACGGGTCTCGCTCTCGCGGGAGAACTTGGCCCCCGGGGCCACCTGGGGCGCGATGTACAGGCGCCCGAGCGCAAAGGGAGCGAACGCGCTCCAGGGCGCGAGCGCGTGACCGATGTGCGAGACGTAGTGGTCGAACGTCGGGTACTTGCCGGCCGGACGCAGCATGGCGCCGACCCAAAGATTCAAGTCCTTGGCCTTGTCGTCGCCCAAGCCGACAACCCCTTGGTAGAGCGCAAAGGCACCAAGACCCAGGCAAAGCAGCGCCACGACACCGCGAACATCGATACCGTCTTTGCCGAACAGTGCGCGGCCACCGGCCCCCACGCTGACGAGCCACGCAAGGCCCACCGCCATGGTCGGCACGGCGACGCCCAAAAGGCCGCCCCGGGAGAACCAGCCGCCGATCAGGCCCAAGACAGCCATGGCCACGAACACTGGCGAGAGGCGCGACTTGCCCTGATCATCGCGGTCGAACACCACGACGGCGAGGCCACCAAACGCCATGGTGAGGGACGCCATGGTGGTGATATCGCCCAACATGGTGCGGGCGTGCACGAAGTAGAGGGGCATGGTGCACAGGCTGAGTGCCGCAAACGCGCCGGCGCGCCGGTCGATGAGGCGACTGACCCAACCGAAGGTGGACGCCACCCCCAAGAGCCCGATGAGCGCGAGCGGCAAGCGCCCAGCCCACTCTTTGAGGCCAAAAAACTTGAAGCCGAGCGCAATGGCCGTGAACGGCAGCTGCGGGCGCCCCAGATCGTTCAAGTGCGGCAGGGAGTTGTCGGCGCCATCGAGCGACAGCCCGGTGCCTCCGTGAAGGTTCAGGGCGACCCTTCGCCCCAAGTCCGCGACGTTGAGCTCGTACGGGTCCCAGAGTCCGCTGTGCGACAGCGGCGGGAGGACGAAAAACAGCGCCGCGGCGACGCCAACGCACACGAGAAGCGACGGCCATAGCGGGCTGTCGGACACCGCAACGGACTTCACCTCGTTGTTGCCGTCGGCATCAGTGTCGGCCTCGGGCGCCTGCGGCGCGATGGCGGTGTCTGCTTGGTTGCTCAAGGGCCCCTCACACGAAAGACAAGTTGCGAGAAACCTTTACTTTTCGTGGCGCCAGGGTGCAAGCACTGCGTGCGCCCGGGGGGCTTTTCGACTACAAGGGCAGTCGAAGGCCTCTGCCGAGGCCGCAAAGCGCCCATGCCCAGCGACAAGAAAAAACCAGCAAAACCAAGCTCCAGGGCAGCCCGCGACGACACCCCGATCCAAGAGCCCCGCGCCGGACGCGTGGTGCTCATTGGCCGCCCCAACGTGGGCAAAAGCACGCTTCTCAACGCGCTGGTCGGCGAGCCCATCGCAATTGTCAGCCACCACCCGCAGACCACGCGCGATCGCCTCTCGGGCATTGTCACCGAAGACGCCATCCAGTTTGTGTTCGTCGACACGCCGGGGGTGCACCAAGCCAAGAACAAACTTGGCACGCGCATGAACCACGAGGCCCACGACGCCGTGGCCGGCGCCGATGTCGTCGTGTTCGTGACGGACGTCGAGACCGAAGCCAAGCCCCGGGTCCGCGAGGCAGACCTGAACATTCTGAGCAGCCTGCCCAAGAGCGCCAAGGTCTTGTGCGTGCTCAACAAGATCGATCGCGTCAAACCCAAGAGCCTGCTCATCGGCGTGCTCGAGGCCCTCGCCAAAGTCCGAGACTTCGAGGCCATCATCCCGATTTCTGCCCGCAAAGACGACGGCCCAGCCCGCGTGCGCGCCGAGGTGGAGAAGCTGCTCCCCGCGCAACCGTTCTTGTTCGAGAGCGACGAGATCAGCGATCGGCCATTGCGCTACTTCATTCGCGAGTTCGTCCGCGAGCAGATCTTGCGGCACGTCAAAGACGAGGTACCCCACGGTGTCGCCGTCACCGTCGAGAGCTACAACGAAGACCTCAAGGTGCCGCACATCAAGCTCGTGGTGCATGTCGACAAAGACAGCCACAAGGGCATCGTCCTGGGCGCCCGGGGCGAGCGCATGAAGACCATCGCCCAAGAGGCACGCATGCGGTTCCAAGAGCTCGCGGGCCGCAAGGTGCACATGGAGATCTTCGTCCGCACCACCCCCAAGTGGTACGAGCGCACGCAAGCGCTCGAAGATCTAGGGTACGGAAAAACCGATACGGACGCCGGCTAGGCCATCCGTAATCGGCAGTCTCCGGGGCCCAACGCCTCGGAGCCAACATGGCAAGGCGGCAAGAGGACTCGAGATGACGAAGCACCGAAAAACCCGCGGCGAAAGCGCCCTTCCCGCCAGCTCGCTCGGGCTGCCCTTGGTGGCCATCGTGGGCCGCCCCAACGTGGGCAAGAGCACCCTGTTCAACCGGCTCGCCCGACGCAAGCTCGCCATCGTCCACGACGAGCCGGGCGTCACCCGCGATCGCAACTACGCCACCACCATGGCCTTCGGCCGCAGCTACACGCTCATCGACACCGGCGGTTTCGACCCCGAGAGCGACGACCCCATGAAGGCCGGCATCAACGAGCACGTCAAAGCGGCCATCGCCGAGGCCGATGTCGTGGTGTTCGTCACCGACGGCGCCCAAGAGCTCACCGCCGCCGACCGCTCTGCGGTGGGCCTGCTGCGCCGCGCCAAAAAGCCGGTGTTCTACGCCGCCAACAAGGCCGACTCCCCCAAGGTCGATCCCGAGGCCTTCGAGCTCTACCGCCTGGGCGTCAAAGACGTGTTCCCCGTCAGCGCCCTGCACGGCCGGGGCATGGGCGAGCTCGAAGAGGCCATCGTCGAAGCGCTGCCTCCGCCGCCCGAGCAACCCGAAGAAGACGACACACTCATGCGCGTGTCCATCGTCGGGCGGCCCAACGCCGGCAAGTCCAGCTTGCTCAATCGCCTGCTGGGCGAAAACCGCATGCTCGTCGACGACAAGCCGGGCACCACCCGCGACTCCATCGACGCACTCGTGGAGCGCGGCGACGACCGCTTCATCTTCGTCGACACCGCCGGCATTCGAAAGAAGGGCAAGGTCACCAAGGCCGGTGACGCCGTCGAGTCCATCAGCGTGCTGCAGGCGGTTCGCAGCATCGAGCGCTCGCAGATCTGCGTGCTCGTGGTCGACGGCAGCGACGGTGTGGCCGAGCAGGACGCCAAAATTCTGGGGCTCTGCGAAGACCGCGGCCGCGCCATGATCGTGGCCATCAACAAGAGCGACTTGCTCGACAAAGATGCCCGAAAGCGCGCCGAAGAGCAGGCCCGAGACAAGCTCACCTTTGCGCCCTACGTCAGCGTCGTGCACATCAGCGCCAAAACCGGCAAAGGCGTCGGAGACTTGCTGGCCGAGATCAAGCGCGTGCACCAAAACTTCAACCAACGGGTCACCACCGGAGAGCTCAACCGCTTCTTCGAGAAAGTCATCGAGACCCGCTCGCCGCCCACGCAGGGCGGCAAAGCCCCGCGGCTGTACTTCATCACCCAGGTGGAGTCGGCGCCGCCCTTGTTCGTGGTGGTCTCGTCGGCGCCGGAGGCAGTGCACTTTTCGTATCAGCGCTACGTCGTCAACCAGCTACGCAAGCACTTTGGCTACGACGGCGTCCCGGTGCGGGTCACGTATCGCAACAAGCGCCGCGGCAAGAAGAACGACGACGCGAAGGACTGAGCCCGGCGCTTCGACTACAGGTCCCGGTCGCCTTTTGGGCCTGGGACCCAAAAGTAGGAGGTGGGGCCCCAGCGGCAATGCCTCTGGGGCGGAGGACGAAGTCCTCCGATAAAGAAGTAGGCTAACTCGGCGAGCTTGATCGCAGATCATGCTCGGCGATTTAGACGCCACCAGACATGATGCTGGTGGCCACGGACGCCAGCATGCGGAGATCGTGCACGTCTTGAGGCATGGCGGCGACCCGCAGCACCGGCGTGCCCGCAAGCCGCGCCGGCTCGAGTGCTTGAACGTTGGCGGCGTCGAGCGCCGCCAACATGGCCGCGTCGGCGTAGGCCTCTTGGGCCCGCTCACCAAGTTCGGCGCCGGCCCCAAGGGCCGCACCAACGTCTTCGGCGCTGGCGGACGAGGGCTCCGGCGGCAAGTGGAAGCGATTGACGATGAAGCCACCGCGCGGCATCTGGTGCTCTACCAGGCGTTCGTAGAAGTACCGCGCCTCTTGGATGGCCAGCGGGCTCGGCGAAGTGACGAGCAGGAAGCTCACGTCGGAGCCTCGCAGCTCTTTGCGTACGCGCTCGGCCCGCTCTTTGAACCCGCCAAACAGATCGTTGAGCTCCGCCAAGAACTCGGCCATGGCCTCGAGAAAGCCGCCGCCGGTGATCTTGCCGATGCCCCGAAGCACCGTGGCCGCCGAGCGCGCGATGAGGTTGAGCGAGAACTTGCCGCTCGATTGGAAGGCTTCGATGAACCACTTCATGGCCGCCGAGTCCAACGCGGCGACCATGCGCTCCGGCGCATCGAGGAAGTCGAGGGCGTTGGCCGTGGGCGGCGTGTCGAGCACGATCAGGTCGAAGGACTTGTCGGCCCGCACCGCGACGAGCTTCTCCATGGCCATGTACTCTTGGGTACCGGCCAACTGGGTGGACACGTAGCGATAGAGCTTGTTGGACAAGAGCCGATCGGCCTTGTCTGGGGAGCTCGAATACTTGCGCACCAGATCGTCGAACGTGCGCTTGGTGTCGAGCATCATGGCCGTTAGCTCGCCCTTGAGCGGAACCCCGGCGGCCTCGAACAACTTGGCGTCGACCCGGGTGGCCTCGCTCGTCATGGCACCGAGGCCCAGGCTCTCGGCCAGGCGCCGCGCCGGGTCGATGGTGAGGCACAACACCCGGCGTCCCTCACGTGCTGCAGCCACCGAAATGGCCGCAGCCGTGGTGGTCTTGCCTACCCCACCGGCGCCGGCGGTGATGAGGACGTGTTTGTCGCGTACGAGGTCGGCAATGCTTGCGTTCACCGTGACTGCACTTCTAGCACCAAATGGCCCCGCTGACGCACGGACGATTGTTGGCCCTCTTGCGCCACTCGGTCTACTCGGGCATGTCTTCGTAGTCGCCTGCAGCCAGGTTGTCGAAGCGCGTGTACTGCTTGTCGAAGCGCACCTTGGCCGTCCCCGTGGGACCGTTGCGTTGCTTGGCGATGATCAACTCGGCGATGTTGGGCTCCGTCGATTCGTCCTTGTTGTAGTAGTCATCGCGGTAGATGAAGATGATGTTGTCGGCGTCTTGCTCGATGGCGCCCGACTCACGCAAGTCCGAGATTTGCGGCCTTTTGGCCTTGTCGCCGCGGGTCTCGACGGCACGGTTCAGCTGAGACAGGGCGATGACGGGCACCTTGAGCTCTTTGGCGAGGCCCTTCAGACCACGAGAGATCTCGCTGATCTCTTGCTCGCGCGAGCTGACGCCGTCACGGCCCTTCATGAGCTGGAGGTAGTCCACCACCACGAGGCCCAGGCGCCGCACGCGCTTACCTGTCTCGTCGATGATGTCGTAGTCCGACTGGAGGCGCCGCACTTTGGCGCGCAGATCCAGGATCGAAAGCGACGGCGAGTCGTCGATCCAAATGGGCAAGGTGCCCAAGAACGACGCGGCCTGCGTGAGGTTGTTCCAATCTTGGGCGCTCAGTTGGCCGTTACGCATCTTGCTGACGTCGACGCGGGCCTCGGAGCACACCATACGGTTGGCGAGCTGCTCTCGGGGCATTTCGAGGGAGAACACGGCGCAGCCCACGCCGGGCTCCTCCCAACGTTCGTTTGGATCGCTGGCCGCTTCGCGGGACTTGGGCGCGGCAACATTGGTGGCGACGTTCAAGACGAAGCTGGTCTTGCCCATGCCCGGGCGCGCGGCCACGATGGATAAGTCGCCGTCGTGGAGCCCTGCGGTGAAGCGATCGTAGCGCTCGAAGCCCGTGGGCACGCCAGTGATGCGGTCTCCACGTTGCACCGCCTCCGTCAACGCCTTGAAGGACTTCTTCATGACGTCGATGAGCTTTTCCGTCGTCGTGTTCTGGTTCGTGCGGGCCACGTTGTAGATGGCCTGCTCGGCGCCATCGATGAACTTCTGGGCCTCGCCGTAGTCGACGTAGCCCTCGGCGGACACGCGCTGGCAGATCAGGATGAGCTGACGGATGCGGTACTTCTCGAAGATGGTCTGCCCGTAGGCCTGCACGTTGGCGACGGCCGGGGCCGCATCGAGGATCTCCGTGAGGTAGCCCATGCCGCCCACCTGGGCGATGCGCCCGCGGGTCTTGAGCCAGCTGCCCACTTGCACCGTGTCGAGCGGCTGCCCCACCTGCTTGAGCTCGACGCAGGCCTCGAAGATGCGGCGATGGGCCTCGGAGTAGAAGTGCTCGGGCAACAAGAAGTCTTGCACACGGTCGAACGCGTTCGGGTCGACCATGACCGAGGACAGCACAGCCGCCTCGGCGTCGAGGTCGTGCGGAGGCACGCGGCCGTCGATGGACGGAGGGTTCTCCACCTGTTTCTGACGGTTAAAGCGCAACTTTTCCACAGAATGACTCCCCAAATGCAGCGCGCCCCGAGGGCTCTCTGGATACCGCAATGAGTATCGCAGAAAGCGCCCGAGGCGCCGCCACTTGCAAGTGTGTGCTGGCTTACTTCTTGATGACTTCCAGCTTCAGCGTGGCTGTCACTTCGGCGTGCAGCTTGACCGGGATCTCGAAGGTACCGAGGTTCTTGATGGCGTCGGCCAGGTGCATCTTCTTGCGATCGAAGGTGCTCATGCCGGCGGCGCGAACCGCGTTCTCGATGTCCTTGGTGGTGACGGCGCCAAAGAGGCGATCATCCTCGCCCACGGGGCGAGCGATCTTGACCACAAGCGCGCCGATCTTGCCGGCGAGCTCTTGGGCCTCTTTCTTGACCTTCTCCGCACGCGCGAGCGCCACGGCCTTGTCGTGGTTGACGCGGTTGATCTGCGCCGCCGTGGCGGGCAGTGCCAGCTGACGCGGCAACAAGAAGTTGCGCGCGTAACCCGGCCGGACCTTCACGAGGTCGCCGCTCTTGCCGACGTTGTCGACGTCGCTCTGCAGAATGACTTGAATGGTTGCGGGCATGACGAACGACCTTTCTCAGCCCGAGATGGTGAAGGGCAGGAGTGCGATGTTGCGCGCGCGATTGACCGCGAGCGTGACCTTGCGCTGGTGCCGGGCGCAGTTGCCGCTGATGCGGCGCGGAACGACCTTGCCGCGCTCGCTCACGAAGTACTTGAGCGCTTGCGGGTCTTTGTAGTCGATGATCAGGGCCTTGTCGGAGCAGAACTTGCAGATGCGCTTCTTGCCGCCGCGGCGGCGACCAGGCGCGTCTTGGTTGAGATCCGGCGTTCGGCCAAACTCTTTGTCGTCATCCATCATCATGTTGGACATGCGCTTGTGCGAGTGGCCTTAGGCCTCCTCGCCCTCCTTCTTGGCAGCGGCGGCGGGAGCCTCGGCCTCTTCGGCCTCGAACTCGTCTTCTTCTTCGCGTCGGGCGCGGGGAGCATCGGGGCCCAGGTCCACGAGGCCAAGGGCGCGCTCGCGGGACTCGGTCTCCTCGGGCTCGGCCTCGAGCTCGAGACGGTGGAACTTGATCTCCTCCGGGTCGACGGTGACCGACGCGATGTCGCTGAGGTCGGCCGTGGAGACGGTCTGCCACTTGAGCACGGAGTCTTGCAGCTTGAGGTTGCGCTCGAGCTCGGTGACCAGGTTGCCGCGGCCAGCGAACTTCACGTAGACGTAAACGCCACGACGCTGCTTGGCGACGATATAGGCCAGCTTGCGGCGGCCCCACTGCTCGACCTTGATGAGCTTGCCCTGCTCGCGGGTGATGACCTCGTTGACCTTACCCTGCACCTTGTCCGCCGTATCGGCGTCGACGTCGGAGCGAAGGATATAGATCGTCTCGTATTCCTTGAACTTGACGAACTGCGTTTCCATGCGTGTTCCTCGTGGGTTCCCAGGTGCTCCGCGCCACGGTGCATCCGTGTGCGCGAGGCGTTTTGGGGTAGCCCGCAAGACGATGCCTGCGAGCGGGGAGTGGGGTCACTAGCACGACGGCGTGACCGGACGAAGCGAAAGTGAGGGAAAATGAAGTCGGCCACAATGCTCGGCGCCGCACGCCGGCAAGGCCGCACGCCGGCAAGGGACACGCGCCAAGCAGACCGGAAAGCAGGTAGGCGCCCCCCTCCCCCGCTCGGTGTCGCACGCGTCGGGACTCCCGGCCCCGCACTGGCCCGGCACCCTGGCCGCGGCGAGCCCCTCGCCACGCCGTGCGGGGTGCCTAGCTTGGCTCTTTTGCGGGCTTGGCCTTGGGGGGCGTGCGCTGCGGGGCCTTCTGGTTGACCTCGTTCATGGCGCCGGCAATGCCCAACCGGGCAACGCGCTCGATGGCGCTGAGCGCCTTCTTGAGCACGTCAGGCACCGTGGCGCGCTCAACGGCGTCGAAATCGCTGAGCACATAGTCGGCCACCTCGCCGCGAAAACCCGGGGGTGGGCGCCCGATGCCCACGCGCAAACGCGCGTAGTCGGCGCCAAGGCGCGCGGAGATGTCGCGCAGACCGTTGTGACCTGCGTGGCCGCCGGCGAGCTTGAGACGAACCTCGCCAAAGGGGAGATCTAGCTCGTCGTGGACAACCAGGATCTCGCCGAGCTGCACCTTGAGGAACGCCTGGGCCGCCTGCACCGAGCGGCCCGACTCGTTCATGTACGTCTGGGGCTTGAGTAGCCCGAGCGTGGTGCCCAAGGCATCGCCACGGGCAAACAGCCCCGAGAACTTCTCGCGAAAATCCGCCGAGGGGACATCCCGCGCGAGCGCGTCGACGACCCCAAAGCCGATGTTGTGCCGATTGCCCTCGTACTTTCGTCCCGGGTTCCCGAGACCCACGACCAAGAGCACGAACGCTTACTTCTTCTTGGCGTCTTTGCCGGCGTCTTTGGCCGCAGCGGCGGGCGCCGCCTTGGCATCTTTGCCAGCTGCTGCCGCCGGGGCCGCACCGGCCGCCGGGGTGGCCGCGGCGTCTTCGCTGCGGTCCTTCTCGGGGGCGACAACGGAGATCAGGGTTTGCATCTCGGGAAGCTGAACCGTGACGCCGGTCTCGAGCTTGAGGTCTTTGGTGGCCACGGCCTCGCCGAGCTTGAGGTGGGTCACGTCGACCTCGAGCTTGAGCGGGATCTGGTTGGGCAGGCAGCGCACGGGCACCGTGCGGTAGACCTGGCGCATGACGCCGCCCTGGGTAAGGCCCGCGGCCTTGCCGGTCATGAAGAGCGGAACGTCGACGTCGACGGGCTTGTCGAGGCTGACCTGCACGAAGTCGACGTGCACGATGCTGCGCTTGACCGGGTGCAACGAGTAGTCCTTGATCATGGCGAGGAGGTTCTGGCCACCCTCGACCGTGAGCTCGACGACGGTGTTCTTGCCGCGCTCGCTGAGAAGAACCTGGGCCACCTGCTTGGGGCCGACGCTGAGCGTCACGGGGGTGAGACCCTTGCCGTAGGCCACCGCGGGCACGAAGCCCTCGTCGCGCACGCGGTTCGCGCCGCTCTTGCCGGCAGCAGTACGGGGCTTGGCGGTGAGGTTGACGGTGCCTACGGACATGACTTCTTCTCCTCGGAATCGCGAACGGAAATTCGGTTCCCTTGGCCCACAGGTGGGTACGGGGGTTGAGCGAAATAGCAGAACCTATCCAAAGGCGATAGGAAATTTGCGCAGGAAGCGCCTTGGGCGCGTCGGCTCTTTGGGCGGATGCCTCCGGCGCCCCCGGGGGGAGCCACTTGCGTGGCCCTGGATAGCCCGCCTATGCGCCGGCAGAACGTTCGCCTCAGGCAAACAAGCTCGAGACGGAGTCGGACATATGGATCCGCTTGATGGTCTCCCCCAACAGGCGCGCGGTGCTGACCTGCTTGATCTTGGGGCAAGCCGCCGCCGCCTCGGACAGCGGAATGGTGTCGGTCACGACGACCTCGTGCAGCTGCGACTCGGCAATGCGCTGGATGGCCGGTCCGGACAAGACGCCGTGGGTGGCGCACGCCACCACCTTGGTGGCGCCGTGCTCCATGAGCGCCTTGGCGGCCCCGACCAGGGTGCCCGCGGTGTCGATCATGTCGTCGATGATGATGCACTCTCGGCCTTTGACCTCGCCAATGAGGTTCATGACCTCGCTCACGTTGGCCCGCTCGCGGCGCTTGTCGATGATGGCGATGGTGGCGCCCAAACGCTTGGCGTAGGCGCGCACGCGCTCGACACCACCGGCGTCGGGGGACACGCAAACCACGTTGGAGTCGAAGTTCTTCTTCAGGTAGTCGTCGAGCATCACCGGCATGGCGTACAGGTGATCGAAGGGCATGTTGAAGAAGCCCTGGATCTGGCCGGCGTGCAGGTCGATGGACACCACGCGCGTGATGCCGGCGGCCTGGATGAGGTCGGCCACGAGCTTGGAGGTGATGGGCGTACGGGCCGCAATTTTGCGGTCTTGCCGGGCGTAGCCGTAGTACGGGACCACCGCCGTGATGGACCCGGCGGACGCGCGTCGAAGCGTGTCGGCCATGATGAGCAGCTCCATCAAGTTGTCGTTGACGGGACTGCAGGTGGGCTGAATCACGAAGGCGTCGACGCCGCGAACGTTCTCGCCGATCTCGCAGAACGTCTCGCCGTCACTGAACCGCGTGATCTTGGCCTTGCCAAGCGGGGTCTCGAGGTAACCGGCGATGGAAGCGGCGAGTTTCGGGTGGGCGTTCCCAGCGAAGACGCAGACCTTCTTGAACACGCGGGCGGCCTTTCGTTGCACGACCCGGAGCAAACCGACTGGAAATACACCAAGTCGGCGCCCGTGAAGTGCGGCGGGGTTTAGCTGGCGTGTTCTTGGGTGTCAACGTGCGCCGGACGCGAAATTCGCGCCGTGGGGCACGCCCACGGAACCTTGGCCCGCGGGCCGCAAAATTATCGAAGCATCGCGGCGCACTCGCCCATGGGGCCCTTCTTGCCCTGCTTGACGCAGGAGGCGAAGGCCTTGCGGGCCTCGACGGGCTTGCCGCGGTCCATGTACGCGGCGCCGAGCAGCAGCCAGGCCTCGCCATCGGTGGGGTCCAACGCGACGGAGCGCTCGCCGGCCTCGATGGCGAGCTGCGGCTTGCCGCGCTCGAGCGCCTTTCGCGCTTCGACTTTCTCTTCTTTGGCCGTCTTGTCGGACGGCGCCGCGGGCTCGGCCTTGCTGGGCTCGGCGGCTGCGGGCTGTGCCGCTGCAGGCTCGACTTTGGCAGGCTCGGCCGCGGCGACCGGAGCCGCGGCGGGTTCGGCCTTGGCAGGCTCGGCTTTGACGGGCTCGGGCTCGGCTGCGACGGCAGCAGGCGCAACCGCAGCCGGTGGGGCGGCAGGCTCTGGCGCTTTGGCAGCCTTGGGCGCCTCGGCCGCTGGCGGAGCTTGCGCGAGCGAGTTGTTGGCGGCCCCCGCCATGGTGGCGGATGTGATGCCCGTCTCTGCGGAGGCGGGCTTGCTCATGGCTCCTCGAACGAAACCGATGGCGGCAAGCACGGCGGCCACGGCCACCATGCTGCGCACGACGCGGGTGAAACGGGCGCGGCGTTGGGCCACGGCCGGGTCCTGACGCCGCAGCTGGTCTTCGTCGGGTACGGACTCTTCGTGATCGTCGTTTGCGGCGGCAAACGCGTGTGGGCCGGGTTGGCTTTGCGAGTGCCCGACGGCAAAGAACTCTTCGACGTCGACGTCGCCCACCGGGGGGATGCTCTCTTCGTCTTCGTCGATGCGGGGAGCCGCGGCAGCCGGCACCTCGGTGCCCAAGAGGAGCGTCTTTTTGGGGGCGTTGGCGGCTTGCGCACTGGCCGTGGGCACGGCGCCCGACTCGACGTTCGCCGGCTCGGCGTCGGCCCTGTCCGCCGTGTCGTCCCCGTCTTCGTCGTGGCCTGCTTCGAGGCGGCTTTGGTCCAGCTTCATGGAGCTGCCAAACGCGAGGGTCTTGGCTCCGAGAAGGGGCTCGCTGGGCTCGGCGCCGCGATCTGCCGGAGCGATGCGCGCACCGGACACCTCGGCCTCGGGCGGCGCGACGGAGGGGACCACGGCCACCGGAGGAACCGAGCGCGATGCCCGGCGTGCTTCGACCCCCAGACCCTGACGCTTCCCACGCTTCTTGCTCATCTGCAGCTCATTCCTTCCACGCTGTCAGCCCCACGCTTGTGCAATGGGACGCTATCGACCAATCCGTCACGGAAGTTGTTTTTCAGTACGCACGGACGATGCAATTGGATGCGAGAGCAAAAGTCGTGCGCAGCAAAAATTCCCCGGTATTGTGCGGGCGCCTGAACGCGCGTCAATCAAAGCACGACAACTCGATCACACTTTTCTCCTACCCCTGGGCATTTGGCACACACCTACCTTCACCGCCTGTGAAGCCAAGGAGCGCACACGGCGCGTCCCTTTGTGTTGTACCGTGTCCCAGTTTTGGGACGCCCTCCCCCTGCCCCCTCCCCGCACCAGGCGGGCCCATCGCGGCCCCCCGAGTGCCAGGTCCGCGACGCCACCGCGCGTGGCGTGCGCCGCGGGCACCCGTGGGTCTATCGCGACGGCATCCAGCGCATGCCGGACCTTGGAGCGGGTGCCACGGTCCTCGTCAAGGGGCCCACCGGCCAAGCCCTGGGCATCGGTGTGTACGACCCAAGCTCGCCCCTGGCCGTGCGCATGTGGAGTGCGAGCACCGACGAAGCGCCACTCGCGTTGCTGGACGCTCGGCTCACGGCCGCATTGGCCACCCGCGCCACGCGCTTCGCACCGGAGGACACCACGGCGTATCGCGTGCTCAACGGCGAGGGCGACCGCACCCCGGGCATCGTGATCGACCGCTACGGCGCCTGCGCAGTGCTTCGCACCGACGGCGACGGCGCCGCGGCGCTGGCCGACGCTGCACGCAGCATGCTGGAGCAAAAACTTCGCGCGGCCGGCGTCACGGCGCTGCTGCGCAAGTCCCGGGGCACCGAGGTCGAGGTCCTGTTTGGCGACATGCCCGACGGCGGCACTGTTGTCGTTCGCGAACACGGCGTGCCCTTCTTGGTCGATCTGGCTCGGGGCCAAAAGACCGGAGCGTTCCTCGATCAGCGCGACAACCGCCGCCGGGTCGGCGCGCTGGTGGCCAGCCGCAACCTCGGGCGGGTGCTCAATTTGTTCTCCTACGCCGGTGGATTTTCTCTGCACGCAGCGCGTGCGGGGGCAAAGACCACCAGTGTCGACATTGCGGCCCAGGCGCACGCCACCGCGCAGCGCAGCTTTCGCGAAGCTGGCCTGACGCCCGTGGATCACGAGTTCGTGAGCGCCGACGTGTTTGCCTTTCTCGACAAGGCCAAGGGCCAGGGACGCACCTGGGACCTCGTCATCAGCGATCCGCCGAGCTTCGCCCCCAACGAGCGCAGCGTCGCCAAGGCCCTCGGCAGCTACCGGAACCTGCACCGGGCTTGCGTCGGCGTGCTTGCCCCCGGCGGCGTCTTCTGTGCGTCATCGTGCTCGAGCCACGTCCCCATGGAAGCGTTCCTGAGCACACTCGATGATGAGGCCCTGGGCGGCCACCTGCGCCTCACCGAGTCCGCCGGCCCCCCGAGCGATCACCCCACGCTCCCGGCCTTCCCCGAGGGTCGATACCTCAAGTTCTGCGTGCTCGAATAGCAGGCGACGATGCACGGCGTAGACATCGAGACAGACGAAGTGCACGTCGACAACGGCGAGGGCCACCTGCTCTACGTCAAGCGCATGGCACCCCGTTCTGGCGCCATCGCGGGGCCTGTGTTGCTCGTGCCGGGCTACGGCATGAACTCATTCATCCTTGGCTTTCACCCGACCGGCGCATCGCTCATGGAGCACCTGGCAGGCCAAGGCCTCGAGGTGTTCGCATGCGATCTGCGTGGCCAGGGGCGCACGCAACGCACCACCGGGAGCGTGCACTACGGCCTCGCAGATTTGGCCCGCACCGACGTTCGCGTGCTTGCGCAGACGGTCACCGAGCGCAGCAGTGTGCGGTCGCCGCGTTTGGGGCTCGTGGGGTGCAGCATGGGCGCGGCCCTCGCCCTCGGCGCCATGTGCCTTGATCCGAGCCTTCAGGTCTCGGCGCTCGTCACCATTGCCGGCGCCGTCACTTGGCGCAGCGTCCACCCCGCCGTGCGGCTTCTGTTCTCGTCGTCCAGACTGGCCGGGGCGATTCCCATCCGGGGCACCCGACGGGCCGCCGAGATTGCCCTGCCTGCCATCGCCAAACACGCGCCGTGGTTGCTCTCTCCTTACCTGCGCACGGAGACCACCGAGATGTCCCGGGCCCGAGAGATGACCGCCACCGTCGAGGACCCGCACCCACAGATCAACGCCGAGATCGCAAAGTGGGTCCGCAACAAAGACCTCGTGCTCGACGGCGTCAACGTGTCGCAACGGTTGCGCTCGTTTCAGACGCCCATCTTGTGTGTCTTCGGCAACCAAGATGGCGTCGTCCCGCCGGGCACGGCCCGGGCGCACGCCGACGACATGGCGAGCACCGACAAGACCATTCTTGGCATTGGGACCAAAAGCTCTCCCTTCGCCCACGGGGACTTGTTCGTGGGCACCGGCGCGCATCACCAAGTCTTCGAGCCCATCGCAGAGTTCTTGAACACCCGATTGCGCTGAGGCCTACGGCCTGCGCGTTGGTCGCAAGCGACGGCGCTTGTGTGCCCGAGACGCTTGTGTGCCCGAGACCAGTGTCAGCGCTAGAAGTCGTCCCAGTGGCAGGGCGTCGTTTGGCCTCCGCTCTCGTCGGTGACGTAGCCCTTGATGCCGTCGTTGCTGGCCTTCTGCAAAATGGAGAGCGCCGCGCTCTTCTTGCTGGCGTTGCAGGCGCCCACGTAGTCCTCCGTCGAGATCCAAAACGGCTTTTGTGCGGAGCCCAGAGAAGAGCCTTTCCACGCCAAGAGTTCGCTGCGAACACTCGCGTCTCCGCCAGGGCCGTACACCTCTTCGTGACTGATGCCATCGAGCAGGCTCCGAAAGGCAACGCCGTGCGTCTGCCCAAGCCGCGTCACATCCGAAGTTGCATTCTGCATGATGATGACGGCGTTTGGGAACTTGGCCCGGAGTTCGAAGACCAAATCGAGGCCTCCTTGTGCGCACTTGGCATCACAGGGGCCATTGCTGTTGCCAGCGCCGTGCTCCACCACCTCCAGGTTGTCGAGGTAGAAGCCGTCGACCCCCTGCGCCATCAGGCGCGCCGCCACGTGGTCCACCATGAGCTTGCGGTAGGCCGCGTTGCTGAGGTTGGCCCACTTCTCATCGGGGTAGCCGTCGTAGTTGGTGGTGAGGGCACCGCTCGACACACAGGACGCGAGCCCCGCGGGGGCCTGGGCGTAGTACGTCCGGAAAGACTCGCAGGAGCCGAGGTTCAGGTACGAGACCACGCGGTTCTTGCCCTGGGCCTTCAGCGTGGCGATCTGCGCCGGGGTGTAATTGCCCGTCCCCGGATCGGCATCGATGTTGATGAAGCGGAAGCTCGACGCCACCTTGCCGAGATTTACGCCGGCTGCGGGACCGTAAAACGAGACCCACGGGCCAGGAACATCCACGCCCCGGCCGCCGGCCGGCGTTGGCTGCGTGCCTGTACCGGCCGGCGCCGGCTGCGCCCCGGTGCCGCTACCCGTAGAAACCGGAGCACCGGCACCGTCGGACACGGGCGCACTGCCGGCCTGCTCCGCGCTCGCCTCTTCGTCGCTTTGGGCCTGCTCGCCTTGCCCCGGAGCGACGCCGACCCCAGCGACCGCGCCATTGCGTCGCTTGAGCGACTGCGGCTCGTCGGAGCAGGCCAAAAGGACGGAGCACGTACCCACAAGACCAAGGAGCGCGCGGACATTCATGCCCAGCGTCGTCAGCAAGGTTCGTTCCGCAGGGACACCACACCAAGTTCCGCAGGTTTCAGCGAACCTGGATCGCGGACGCGCGCGATGTCACTCGCGAGCGACGCGCATGCGATGGCGAGCGCATCGTTCAATTTTCCGCTCGATGTACAACGCCCCGGCTACCAAGCGCGCTCGAGTTCGTAGAACGACAGTTGGCCGGTGCGCACGTAGTACAGCCCCGCGCCGACCTTGTGGAAGTGCGGGCGCAGCACCCGCTCGTAGAACGTTTTGCTGCGGGCGTGCACCCGGGTGTCTGTGGCTCCGGTGTCGCACGCGTGTTTGAGATCATCTTTGGTGATGGCCTCGAGGTACAGGAACCCCCGAGACATGGCGGCGATGTTCTCGATGGCTTGGACGCAGCCGGCGTTGGGGATGTACGGCAAGACCCCCTGACACACGATGAGGTCGAACTTCTCTTTTGCGCGCCACGTGGCGATGTCGCGCAGCTCGTGGCCGTAACGCTCGCAGGCGTAGGCGCTCACGTCCGTGGAGCGGTAGCGGACACCGGGCAGCGCCTTCAGGCACGGCTCGCGGAAGAAGCCTGGCCCCGCGCCGATGTCGAGGACGTTGCGCAAGGGCGCTTGCCAATACTGGAGCATGCCCAGCACGCCAGCGGCGAGCTTGGCCACCTGCTCTTGGCTGTGCACCTTGCTGCGAGACTCGTAGTAGCGGCGATAGTACGCCTGGTCGAAGGGCCGGCTCATGGTGCCGGCGAGGGTAGCCCCAAACGCCATGCCAGTTTTCTGGGAAGTCGCGTGCCGGCAGCAAAAAAAGAGCACGAGAGCGATTTCCGAGATCCTTCCAGGAAGAGGCCCGTACCAGACGGGCACGACTCGTTTTGAACACCACTTCCTCCCGGCTGCGAAACGGGATGGCTCCGCCGAGGTCTTTCATGAGCATCCGCCCCTGGTCCCATGTGCGCGCGCTTTCTGCGCTGCTTATCGCGTCGCAGGTGGCAGCCTGCGCCACCACCACGCCTCGCGCGAGCGCAACGACCAGCGCGACCAGCCCAGCCGCTCTGCAAACGGCAAGCACACAAGAGAGCACAGGCGCCGTCGTCCCCGTGGCCGCGGGCCCTTCAACCGATAGACCCGTGCCGGCTTCCGCCACCGGCTCGTCGCACATCGCCGCGCCACAAGTCGGCGCGGCCATGGCCCAAGAGTTGGTTGCTCCAGGCACCACGGAGAGCGCGCTCGGCGTTTGGATCGACGTGTCCGAAGGGGCCCCGCGGGTGCGCCCGAACGTCGACGTCGCCCTGGTCATCGATACGTCGGGGTCCATGGCCGGCGCCAAGATGGAGAACGCCAAACTTGCTGCGCGCAAGGTCATCAATGCACTCGCGGACGGCGACATCGTGTCCATCGACGAGTTCTCCGACGATGCTCACTTGGTCATGTCCCCTACCCGCCTGCGGCCGGGGACCCGACGCGAAGCCCTCGACGCCATCGCCCGTCTGACGCCCCGGGGCTCGACCAACATGTGGGCCGGGCTCACCCTGGCGCAATCGCACATGGCACAAGCGCCGGAAACTCACGCGGTCCGCCGGGTGGTCATGATCTCCGACGGCATCGCCAACGTCGGCCCATCCAAACCCGCGGTGCTCGGCGCCCTCGCCGAACGTGGCCTCGAGCAGCGGGCGCAGATCACCTCGTTTGGTGTCGGCCTCGACTACGATGAACGCACCCTCAATGCGCTGGCCGTTCGCACGAGCGGTCGCCTGTACCACCTGAGCGATCCCCGCGAGATGGAAGGCACGTTGGAACAAGAGCTCGGGCTTCTGACCCGCGTCGTGGCCACCGACGCCGTCATCGAGGTGGTCCCGGCCACGGGCGTGCGCATTGCCGCAATGCCCGGGGCCCAGGCGAGCTTTGGCCCCCGCGGCGAGCTGCGGATCCCGGTGGGCCAGCTCCACGCGGGGCAACGTCGCGAAGCGCTCGTCCGTGTGCGGTTGCCGGCGGGTATGGCTGCGGGCACCTCGCAGAGCGTGGCCAGCGTGCGGCTTCGTTACCGTGATGCCGCAGAGAACGAAGTCGAACGCATGCAAGAGACCGTGGCCCGCGTTGGCGCAAGTGAGGACGCCTCGCGCGTGGCCCAGAGCAAGAACGGTCGCACGCAAGCCATCATGGTTCTGCAAGAGGTGGCCGAGAGCCAGCTCGACTTCGCGCAGGCCGTCAACGAAGGGCGCTTCGATGACGCCGGCAGCCGCATGAAGGAGGCCGAAGACCGGCTGACCCGTGCAGCCAAAGATGTCACCTCGGCACCGGAGCGGAAGCGCCTGGAGCAGGCCGCAGCGGGGATGAGCGCCTCGCGTACCCAGGTGGGTCGCGCCGCGTCAGCGCCCAAGGCCGTTCAACGAGACGAGGCACTCAAGCTCAACAACTCCGCCATGGACATGATGGGCTTTTGACGCCCAACGGAGAATCTCCAGATCCGGAAGCGCCCCAGTTGCCATAGTATGGCAGGGGTGAGTGATCAGCGACGAACGGGGCCCATCCCCGTTCCCCCAGCCTCGCACCCCGGGTTGGCCGGAGGAGCGGCCCAGCGGCCAAGTGCGCCGCCGCCGCCGATGACGGCGCCCATTCCGCCGCCCATGGGCGCCCCCACGCTGGGAACCACCACACAAAACCGCATCACCGTGCAGTACCCCCAAGAGGGCTCGACGCTATCCTCGTCGCGCGGCACGTATCAGGTGCGCAAGGTCATTGGCAGCGGCGAGTTCGGCGCCGTCTACGAAGCCGTCGGGCCCTTCGATCAAATCTACGCGCTCAAGATGGTGCGGCCCGCCAACCGCCCCTACGCCGAGGTGCAGGCCGAATGGTCCCGCGAGGTGCAACGTCTGGTGTCCCTGCGGCACCCGAACATTGTCTACATCTACGACGCATTCGAAACCTCGCATCTGTTCTACCTGGCGCTCGAGCGTTGCGACCACCCGTTGTCGGCCATGCTCGGAGCGCCCATGCAAGAGGGCCTCATCATCGAGCTTGCGCGGCAGTTGCTTGCCGCAGTGCAGTTCCTCCACGACAACGACGTGGTGCACGACGATCTGCACCCGGGCAACGTGCTCATCACCCACACCGATCGCCCGGTGGTCAAGATCAGCGACTTCGGCATCAGCCACGAGCTTCGGGGCATGCCGGCCATTCGTCCAGACGTGGTGCACCACGCCATCATGGCGCCGGAGATTCTGTCCACGGGCTACACCAGCAAGCAGAGCGACATCTACCAGGTGGGTCTGCTCATGTTCTACATGCTCACGGGCGCACCAGCGATCCCCAAGCAGCTGCCCTACGCAGACCTCGTGCGCTACGTGGCCGAGGGCCTACCGCGGCAACACGCCGAAGCCATTGGCACCCCCATTGGCGCCCTGGTGGCCAAGATGCTGCGCCGTCGAGAAACGTATCGCTACACCCAGGCCCGAGAGGTCTGGGCCGATCTGCGCGAGTTGCCCGCGTGGAAGAGCCGGGAGCTCTTCCCCATCAAGTAAGGAGAGCCGGGAGCTCTTCCCCATCAAGTAAGAAGAGCCGGGAGCTCTTCCCCATCAAGTAAGAAGAGCCGGGAGCTCTTCCCCATCAAGTAAGGAGAGCCGGAGCTGGGCGCACACCACGGCTGTTTCGTTGGGTCATCGACGCCGGCGGACCGCCGCCACGGCAAGCGCCGCACCGACGACCGCGAGCCAGGTCGACCCCAACCCCTCGGCCGGCGTGGCGCTGCAGCCGTTGTTGCCCGTGCCATTGCTGAGGTTCGAGCGCGCCTTGCCACTGCTGCTGCTCGAGGAGCTGCTCGTGTCGTCTTCTTCGTCGTCGGAGGGCGGCTTGGTGCTGCCACTGGAGCTCGATGAAGTTGTGGCGCCCGACGACGAGCCGCTCGAACTGGCCCCAGCGTCGGCTGCGGGCGGGGGGCAATCGGTGCCGATACAGATGTCGGCGCAGGTGAAATAGGTGTCCCCAGCGCTGACCTTGTTGGGTTCGTCCCCTGCCTCGCACTGGCGGCCGAGCATGAGCTGGCGCACCTGGAGCGTGCAGCTCTTGCACGAGACGCCCGCCGGCAACGTGACGTCGAGCGAGAAATCTTTGGGGGTCCCGTTGTTGGGCGGGTCCTGGAGTTCTCCAAGCTTCGTGAACGTTTTGTCGCCGTCGGTGGACAACGCGACCTGGAAGCAGCCCTGGTGCTCGACGGTCTCGGTGAACTTTACCGTGACCTTCTGGCCAACATCGAAGCGGGTGAAGGAGCCCGTCCGCGCGACGCCGCCACAAGGGCCGCTCTTGTGGTTGTCCGCCGTATCGCGTGGCGTGGGCGCGTTCATGCGCGTGTGCGCGCTTGCACCGCCCGCCCAACCCAACGCCGCCACCGCCAGCAACCCTCCAAACAGCGCGCGAGCGTTCATGACTGTGAGCGTAGCAGCTGCGCAATGCGTGCGCGACTTGACGGCAGGTCTTGCGGACGTGATGGTACGTGGGTGACGCCCCCACTGCCGCTTCGCATCGGTCGGTTCATCATCCGGCGCGAACTCGCGCGCGGCGGCACGGCGCGGGTGTTTTCGGCGCAAGATCCCGACGTGGGCGACGCCGCGGCGTTCGCCATCAAGTTGCTCGATCCCAGCTTGGCCCATGACGAAACCTTCATGCGCCGCTTCGAACACGAGGGTCAGCTCGCGCTGGGCATCGAGCATCCGCACGTGGTGCGCACCCTCGAGCTCCTGCGCCACGACGGCACCCTTGCCGTCGTGATGGAACAACTGCGCGGCGCCACGGCCCGGGACATCATGGGCACCCGCGCCACGGAAACGACTGCGACGGCGCGGGTGCTCGCCTTCCGCCCTTTGCCCATCGCCGCGGCGGCGAGCCTTGTGCGGCAAGCCGCGCTGGGGTTGCACGCGCTGCACAAGTGTCGCCCATCGGACGCAGCAAACGTTGTGCACCGTGATGTTGGCCCGGCCAACCTGTTCGTCACCCGCGAGGGCCTCGTCAAGGTCTTCGACTTTGGCGCTGCGACTTCGTCGCTCAAGCCGGACCTCACGCCGGTGGGCCAGCAGATGGGCACCCTCGCATACCTGGCCCCCGAGCAACTCGCAGGTCAGCCCGTCGACGCTCGCACGGACGTGTACGCTCTGGGCGTCACGCTCTTCGAACTTGGCACGGGCCGGCGCCTGTTCTTGCGGGCTTCGGACCGCGAGACGTTCCAGGCGCTCACCGCCGGACACGTCCCGGATCCCGCGGCGTTGGTGCCGGGCTTTCCCGAGGATCTCCGTCGGGTACTGCAGCGATGTCTGACCCCCGTGCTGCGCAAGCGGTTCCCCAGCGCACTGGCTCTGGCCGATGCTCTTTCGCCGCACGATGCCCAAGGCACCAACGAGCTGTCGCGCTTGGCCACCGCCCTCGATGGCGCCAGACCGGCCCCCTAAGCAAGCCCCGTGAGCCTGCATCCTGAAGCCAGCATCCTGAAGCCAGCACCCTGAAAGCACCCTGAAGCCAGCACCCTGAAGCCAGCCCCACCGCGGTGCCAGCGGGGCGCCCCTTGGGGTATGCTGCGCCGCATGCTCGACATCCCCGCCGTGGCCCAGACCCCCGAAAACGAACCGGTCCTGTCCTACGCCCCCGGTAGCCCCGAGCGCGCGGCGTTGAAGGCCGAGCTTTCGCGCATGCGGGGCGAATGCATCGATGCGCCCGCAGTCATCGGCGGCAAGCGATTCTTCGAAGGCCCCACCTACGAGGTTCGGGAGCCCCACGCCCACGCGCGCATTCGCGCCAGGTGCCCCATGGGCGGCGCCGAGCTGGCCGAGCGCGGCATGACCGCAGCCCTTGGCGCTGCCCACGAGTGGGCCAACATGCCCTTCGAGGCTCGCGCGCGGATCTTCTCCAAAGCGGCGGACTTGCTGGCGGGCCCCTACCGCGCAGTCATCAACGCCGCGACCATGCTCGGGCAAAGCAAGACGGCCTACCAAGCCGAGATCGACGCCGCCTGCGAGCTCGCAGACTTCTTGCGGTTCAATGTGCACTATGCAAGCACGCTGCTCGCGCAGCCCTCGTCTCCGCCGGGTGTCCTGAACGCCGTCGAGTCGCGCCCGCTCGAGGGTTTCGTGCTTGCGGTGACGCCATTCAACTTTACGGCCATCGCAGGCAATCTGCCCACGGCGCCGGCGCTGCTCGGCAACGTGATCGTGTGGAAGCCCGCCGAGAGCCAGAGCCTCGCGGCCCATCACACCATGCGTCTGTTCGAAGAGGCCGGCATGCCGCCCGGCGTCATCAACCTGATCTACGGTGACGGCGCACAAATCGCTGGGGCGTGCCTCAAGAGCCCCCACCTGGCCGGGGTACATTTCACCGGCTCCACGCAGGTGTTCCGCAGCATTCTGTCCACCGTGGGCGAGAACATCTCGCGCTACCGATCGTTTCCCCGGGTCGTCGGCGAGACCGGCGGCAAAGACTTCGTTGTGGCGCACCCGTCGGCGGACCTCGACGCGCTCGCCATTGCGTTGGTTCGCGGTGCCTTCGAGTACCAGGGGCAAAAGTGCTCGGCAGCGTCGCGGGCCTATGTACCCAAGTCCCTTTGGCCGCGGCTCAAGGAGCAGCTGGTGGCGCACATCAAGAGCTTGCGCATGGGAGACCCGACGGACTTTCGCATGTTCATGGGCGCCGTCATCCACGAGCGGTCCTACGACCGCTTGCACGGGTGGCTTACGCGCCTTGGCGCCGACAATGCCGTCGAGACCATCGTGGCCGACGGTTGGTCGAAGGCCGAGGGCTACTTCGCGGGGCCCACGCTGGTACGCGTGGACGATCCCAAGCACGACGTCATGCAAGAGGAGCTGTTTGGGCCCTTGTTGAGTGTCTTCGTGTACGACGACGCCAAGTGGCTCGAAACGCTGCAGCTGGTCGACCAGACGAGCCCCTTTGCACTCACCGGCGCCGTGTTCGCCCAAGACCGCGCTGCGCTGCTGCAGGCCTCGAGTGCCTTGCGGCAGTCTGCGGGCAACTTCTACGTCAACGACAAGCCCACGGGCGCCGTCGTCGGCCAGCAGCCCTTTGGGGGCGCCCGCAGCTCGGGCACCAACGACAAGGCCGGCAGCGCGCTCAATCTGCTTCGCTGGTGCTCGCCGCGGGTCATCAAAGAGACGTATGTGCCGCCCAAGGTCTTGGGCTACCCCTCGATGTCCGAGGCCTGACGCCTTCGACGGAAAAGAGGCAGGTCCTGGTCGCCCCTTCGAGGCAAAGGCCTTGGGGGCGCGACCTTAGGGCTTTGTGATGCTGTACGAAAAATCCGTGGCTCCGGCATCGTCCACGAACTCTGCGTCGAGCTTTTTGCCCAAGATGCTCAGGTACAAGAACCCGAGTTTGTTGGACTGAAACCGCGTGGGGTTTTTGCCCTTGAGTTCGGTGCCCTCGGCGCCGGCCCCAGACACCGCGAGCGCCGTGCCTTTGCAGGTGTCCGTGAGCCACTGCCGAGAGTGGTCGTGCCCGGTGAGCAACAAGTCGACCTTGCCGCAAACCGTGCCTTCGTAGAACGACTTGACGGACGCTCCGTTGACCGGTGGCGGAGTGGGCACGATGCCGCGGTCGTAGTCGCCTGCGTTGCCGTGTGGACCGTTGGACAGGTACGGGTGGTGCCCCACGGCGATCTTCCACTCGGCGGTGCTCTGGGCCACCCACGCAGGCACGACGGCCCGCTGATCGTCGTCCCGACCAAACATCACGAGGTTCGTGTCGAGGGCGAAGAACTCGACGGCCCCCTTTGTCAGCCGATAGTGCGGCGCGGGCATCTTCCAATGCGGCGACTTGGCCGTGTACTCCACCTCGTTCATGCCCCGGGCAAAGTCGGTACCGAGGCCATTGGCGCCGTAGTCGTGGTTGCCGAGTACCGCGAACACATCGATGTTCAACGGCCCATAGAGGTCCTCGAACTTGGACTTCATTTGGGGGTCGTCTGGCGACGAGATGCCCGACGGATAGATGTTGTCGCCCAGGAACCAAACGAAATCACAGCCCCGGGTCGCGCAGAACTGCACCATGGTGGCGGCCACTTTTTTCTGGTCGGCGGTGCCCTTGCCCACATCACCCACGACGATGAAGCGCAGCGGCGTGGGCCCCGACGAGGCGTCGGCCTCGGGCTGCTGCCCCGACGACGAGGCGCCGGACGACGAGGCAGCCCCCGAAGAGCTGCTTTGGCTCGTGCCCGAGGGCGCTGCAGAGGGCTCCGGTGACGCCGACGACGCCGGTCGGGCGTCGGTACAAGACGAAACCAGGGCCACGGAGCTCAAGAGAATCGCTGCGCGCATCCCTTGGGCCTACGCGGCGGGGGCGCCGGCGTCAAGGACCGGGCACCGAGGGGAACTTGTGGGCGCAACAGG
>JBIKNA010000668.1:0-3001 GCA_044358965.1 Polyangiaceae bacterium | reverse complement strand
GTGGAGTGCGGGTGGCGCATGTCGAAGCCAAGCATGTGCGTCAGCTCCAGCAGGTGTTCACCTTGCATGCGCTGGCAGCCCGCCGAAATGCGGCCTCGACGCAGGCGCCAATCGGTCTCGTTGCCGGCGGCGTCGCCGCCAAGCTCGCGGTAGTCGATGGGGCCGTGAAACGCAAAGCGCCGATCGTCGTGATAGTTCAAGAACGGCAGGCCTCCCCAGCTCTCCTTGCCACGGCTGGCATCGTTGGGGCGGTACGGGCGCACATTCAGGTGGTCGTACACGCCGGGGACGTTGTTGAACGCGCCGTCGATCTTCTTGCCGGTGGCCACGGGGTACACCACCGTGAGGCGCTGCCGGGTGCCCTCGCGCTGGCTCGTCGCGTAGTAGGGCAGCTTGCTGTTGTCGAAGGACGCAGGCAAGAGGCCCGTCACGCGCAACGTGTGCCCCACGATGGAGACCGTGAGCTCGGGATTCTCGATGGCCGGCAACGGCCCTTCGTACACGTAAGGCGGACTCTGCGTGTTTCTTCGGATCTCGTCTTCGGATGTGTCCGGGGCTTCGCTGTCGTCTTCGCCGGACGAAGGAGCCGCGCAGGCCAGCAAAGTGGACGGAAGCACGAGGCAGAGCAGAAGGGCTGCGCGATGGATGGTCATGGTCCAGCGCATCCAGCAACGCGCGTGCCGCTGCCCATAGGCCGGTGCTTGCCGCACTAGAGGGCACAAAGCCCTCGCTGCTCGTCCACACCGCCGCACAGGTGTTGTTCAACTTGTGAACGTAAACGTGGGCGCTTGCCGCAAAGACCCGGCGATTCGTGTTGGCACCACTCGTGCTCGTAGGACCTGCCAAGAGGTCCCCAACGATGATTCGTCGCAATGTTTCGGCCCTGGCAGCACTCGTCTTCGCCACCCTGGTAGCGCCCGGTTGTTTGCCCGAAGAGGAGGCAGAAGAGACCTCCGCGGGGCAAGATGCGCTCACCATGGGGAACGTGCCCTGGGACGATCAAGCCGAGGCGGACTGGTCGAAGTGGGTCGGCGAAATTGGCGACGCCCGCGCCGCCCGCAAGTGCCTTCGCCTGAACGACTGCATCAACAACGCGAGCATCAACCGGCTCAAGAAGCCCACGGATGGCAACCTGAACGTTTTCGCCGACTGCGCCGACGTGCCGATGGAGCTCCGCGCCTACTTCGCGGTGAAGACGGGGCGCCCGTTTCAGTACGTGAGCGGCATTGGCGGATCGCAGTACTCGGCCAACAACAAGCCCAGCAGCTTTGCCGATGCGCGGCAGTACAGCAGCGTGCAATCGCTGCTGAGCGCCATCAGCTCCAATGTGCACTCGGGCCACTTTCGCATGAAGGCCTCCGTCGAGGGCTCGGACACCTATCCGGTCAACGTGACACGGTCCACCGTCAAGCCCGGCACCGTGTACTACGATCCCAACGGCCACGTGCTCGTCGTCTACCGCGTGGACCCCAACGGCACCATCCGCCTGATGGACGGGCATCCGGACAAC
Organism: Polyangiaceae bacterium; assembly: GCA_044358965.1. Taxonomy (GTDB): domain Bacteria; phylum Myxococcota_A; class Polyangia; order Polyangiales; family Polyangiaceae; genus SXNL01. The sequence goes on along the minus strand of JBIKNA010000668.1, from coordinate 1,491 downwards.
TCGCTCACGATTCAGATCTTCGGCGAAAAGTTCGCCGTGGGTAGCGCCGCCCAGGGCGGAGGCTTCCGACGCTTCCGCCCCTACACCTTCGACGGCACGCGCTTTACGCGCACCCCCAACGACCGATTGAAAGACAGCGCCAACGGCTGGGGTGAGCAGCAGTATGGCCGCGGCCAGGGGTACTACGAGTGGGTGCGATCGAGCCTCTCCAACGGCACGCCGTTGGATCCGGTCAACGAGATGAAAGAGCTCAGCAACCAGCTGTGCGTCGACCTACAGGACCGGGCCGCTGCAGTGTCTGCTGCGTCGGGGGTCGCCAATGGCCCCTTGGGCTCCGTGCCTCCGAACATCTACGGCGCCGAGGGCGAGTGGGAGGCACTGTCCACCCCGTCCCGGGACGCCCGGTTCAAGGCCAGCTTCCGAGGCATGCATCGGATGATCGCCAAGTACGCAGGACCCGGCTCCAACACGGCCACGCAGCTCGGCCAGATCTGGAAGAGCACGTTGGCGTCGTGCAAGATCACCTACAAGAACAGCGCCGGCGCGCAGGTCACGGTCACCCTGGCCGACGCCGAGAAGCGCTTGTTCGACATGTCCTTCGACCCGTATCACTGCCCGGAGATGCGCTGGGGCGCGTACCCGTCGCAGGCGGGCGAAATGAGCACCTGCCGCACAAGCGCAGCCCACATGAAGCGCTTCAACGACGAGCGCACGCAGCGCAACGCCATCGACCGCGAATACGGGGCACCCACGCCGTTTTCTTGGGGGCCGGCGCAACCCGAAGACGTGAGCGTCAGCAAGTTGCTCAAGGCGCGCGGTGGCCTCTGATGCGTAGCGTATGGTCCTTGGGGATCGGCGCTTTGGGCATCGCGGCACTGGCGCAGGTTCTCGGCTGTGCCCCGGCGGCAGACTCCGACGACGACGACGATGACGGCGAAGTGCCGAGCGAAAGTGCACTCTCGACGCCTCTGGCCCCGGGGGCCACCGTCGAGGTGGCCCAAGCATCGACCTGCAGCACCGAGAGCATTCGGCCCTTGGCCCTGCAGTTGGCTGCGGCGTTGCAGTGCACGGCGCCGAGCACCCTCGTGCCGATCCCCACGCACGCGAACATCACCCTCGACCCGTCGGTGCTCGGGTACCTGCAGCCCGGTGCCGCCAAGGCCGTGGGCGAATTGGCCAAGGCTGGCATCAAGCTGCGCATCAACTCGGCGCTGCGCACGTTGCCTCAGCAGTACATGGTGCGCCGCTGGGCCGCGCGGAGCACCTGCGGTGTGGCCAAAGCCGCAGCGCCAGGTCGAAGCAAACACGAGGCAGGGCTGGCGCTGGACCTGGATAACTGGAGTGATGCCAAGAAGAGCCTGGGCGCCAAGAAGTTTGCCTGGTTTGGCGCTGGCGACGAAGTCCACTTCACCTACCAGGGCGACGACGCCAAAGACCTCGGGGTCGCCAGCGTGAAGGCTTTCCAGCTCTTGTGGAACGAAAACCACCCGG
>JBIKNA010000024.1:0-33066 GCA_044358965.1 Polyangiaceae bacterium | reverse complement strand
CAACCCCTTCGACCACGTCACCGGGTCCCTAAAGCCCGTAGCCAGCGCCGAGACCGCCGCCGCCGCTGCCGAGGTCGACGTGTCGGACCCGATGAACGTCCCCCTGTGCGACGGCATGAAGGTCCTCATCATCATCCACGCGCCGGATCCGGATTGGTCCTTTGCCGCCATGACCGGCGGCGGCGAAACCAAGAGCGTGCTTCGGCGGCGCGGCACGGAGCTCGGCGGCAAGAAGATCCGTCACGTGGGCTGGGATCGCGTGTGGATGGAGCAGGGGTCCTCGCTCTGTCAGGCCATGTTGTTCAAGCCCGCCGAGGGCGCCATGCCCAAGGCTTCCGACACACCGGCGCCAGTGGCTTCGACGCCGGCCCCCAGCACCGGCAAAGGCGCGCCTCCGGTCGATCCTTCCATCTCCAAGGGCATCGTCAAGATCAGCGCCAACGAGTTCAACGTGGACCGCGGCGTGGTCGACAAGATCCTCGAGAACCAAGCCGACCTCATGCGGCAAGCGCGCATCGTGCCCGAGCAGGAGAACGGAAAGGTCGTCGGCATCCGTCTGTTCGGCGTTCGCTCCGACACCTTGCTCGGCGTGCTCGGCATGGAGAACGGCGACCGCCTGCAAACCATCAACGGCTTCGAGGTCGCGAGCCCCGAGAAGGCCCTCGAGGCCTACGCCCGCCTACGCACCGCCGACAAACTCACCATTCAGCTCAACCGCCGCGGCCAAAATATGAACCTGGACTTCAACATCAAATGAGCCAAGGAATGCACAACGAAGGTTCGAACCTCGGCCGCGCAACGCTGCGCGCCGTGGCCGTCATGACGGCGGTGCAAGTCGTCATCATTGTGGTGCTCGCGGGTGCGGCCCAGCTGTTCATTGGCTCCCAGTCCAAGACCACGGAGACCAAAAACGCAGATTCAGCCAAGACCGAGCCGGCGCCCGCCAGCTCGGGTGTCAAGGCCGACAAGGTCCGGGGGGCAACGTGAAGCGACGCGTCCTTACTCTATCGTGTTTGGCCCTCGTGGCCGCAGTGCCGGGCGTGGCCTTTGCGCAGGCGCGCATTCGCCCCGACCTCACGGGGGGCGCTGCGGGCGCCGCCACAGTGGCAAACCCCGGCGGCAAGGGCACAGGTACCGCCACGGGCGCCGCAGCGAGCACCCCGTCGGCAACCACGCCTGGCGGCAAGGCCATCGGCGACACCAAGAACCTGCCGCAGTTCGAGCAGGGCATGGAGTTCGAGCCCCGAAGCCCTGGCTACCGCGTGTCGTTCTCGCTCGAAGACGCCGACTTGGCCGAGCTCGTGCGTGTCATCAGCCAGCTCACGGGCAAGCGCTTCATTTTTGGCGGCAAGGTCAAAAGCATCAAGGCCAGTGTGTATTCGCCGCAGAAGGTCACGGTGGCCGAGGCCTACCAGGCCTTCCTGTCCATCCTGGAGACCAATGGCCTCACGGTGGTGCCGCACGGTCGCTTTCTCAAGATCGTCGAGACCAACCAGGTGCAGACGCAGGGCACACCGGTCTATGGCCCCACGCAGGCCGCGCCCTCCGAGGACCGCTTCGTCACGCGCATGCACCGCCTCGGTCACGTCAGCGCCCAAGAGGCCAGCGACGTGCTCAGCAAGTTCAAGTCCAAAGAGGGCGACATCAGCGTCTACGCCCCGGGCAACATGGTCATCATCACCGACACCGGCAGCCAGATCCGGCGCATGATGACTCTGCTCGAAGAGATCGATGTAGGGGGCGCCGGAGACCAGATCTTCCTCGAGCCCATTCACTACGCTTCTGCCCAAGACATCGCGAGCCGCGTCAACGAGCTGTTCGACATCAAGGGCGGCGGTTCCGGTGGTGGCGGCGGCGGCGGCGGCAAAGGTGGCACACCACCAGCGGGCGGCGGTGCCTCGGCGCCGGCCACGGGCGATCTGCACATTGCCAAAATCGTTTCGGACGATCGCTCCAACTCGCTCGTCATCGTGTCTACCGAGCGCGCGTACCTGCGGGTGCTCGAGCTCGTCAAGAAGCTGGACGTGCCCCAAAGCGGCGAGGGCGAGATCCATGTGCTGCCCCTGCAGCACGCCGACGCCACGGAGCTCACCAAGACACTCAACGAGATCGTGACCGGTGCAGGTCAAGCTGGCGCGCCGGGCGCCGGCGGTGCCGCCAAGGCCGGCGGGGCCGCGGCGCCGTCCGGCATCTTCGAGGGCGGGGTCAAGGTCAGCGCCGACAAGGCCACCAACGCCATCGTTGTCACGTCGTCTCTCCGTGACTACGCAAACCTGCGCGCGGTCATCGACCGGCTCGACAAGCCCCGCAGGCAGGTGTTCATCGAGGCCGTCATCATGGACCTGCAGCTCAAGCGGTCCGACTCCTTGGGCCTCAGCTTCCACGGCGGCGACACCTTCACCACCAGCGCTGGCGACGGCTTGCTCTACGGCGGCAACAAGGTGCTCAACACCATCTCCCCGTTGCCCACGGACCCAGATGCCTTGCAAGGCTTCGCCCTCGGCGTGCGCGGTCCGGGCCTGTCGGGCACCCAGAGCTTCCTGGGCACGGGCATCAGCATCCCGGCGTTTGGAACGTTCTTGCAGGCCTTGGCGCGCACCGGCGACTCGGACCTCTTGAGCACGCCGCACATCTTGGCGCTCGACAACGAAGACGCCGAGATCAACGTGGGCGACAACATCCCACTGAACACCAACGCGCTCGCGTCGTTCGGCTCCTTGCTCGGTGGCGCCGGCGCCGCCGGTGGCGCCACCGGAGCGCTCGGTGCCCTCGGTGGTCTGGGTGGCCTTGGTGGCCTCGGCGGGGCGCCGCAACGCCAAGACGTCGGTACCAAGATCAAGATCAAGCCGCACCTGAACGACTCCAACGAGGTGCGTCTCGACGTGAATGAGGAGATCAGCGAGCAAGGGGCGCCCTTGGGCGGCTCTGCCGGCGCCATCCCCATCTCCAAGCGCACGGCCACCACCAAGCTCGTGGTGCAGGATCAGCAAACCATCGTCATCGGCGGGTTGATCCGCAACGTCGTGTCTCGCGGCGAAGAGAAGGTGCCGGTCTTGGGCGACATCCCGGTGCTTGGGGCGTTTTTCCGCAAGCGCACCAACACCAACGAGAAGCGCAACCTGGTGCTCATCCTCACGCCCTACATCATTCGCGATCAGAACGATCTGCGAACGGTCTTCGAGCGAAAGATGCAGGAGCGGCAAGAGTACCTGGACCGCTACTTCGTGTTCTCGGACAACAACGACTACCACCCGGCGCGGGACTACAACCGCACCAATGGTCTCGTCGAAGACATCCGCCAGGCCTTCTTCCAGATCGAGGAGAAGAAACGCCTCGACGATCTGACCAAGCCCCGGGAGCTCAAGAGCCATCTTCCGCAGAAGCCGCTGGAGATGCCGCAGTTGCCGCGTACTGGTGCGAGCGGCGCAGCAGGTGCTCCCGCCGCCGGCGTCGCGCCGGTCGATGCGCCGTCACCCAAGACCACGCCGCAGATCAACGTGAACCCCGCCACGCGCAACCTCGAGCGCATCGAGAAGTAGCCATGGATGCGCGTTTCGTCGGCGATGTCCTGATGCGACGGGCGGGGCTCACCCCAGACCGCCTGGAGCCCCTCTATGCCACGCAGCGCGAGAAGGGCATGCCGCTGGTCGATCTGGTGGTGAGCAGCAACCTGCTCGACGAAGGCACCGTGGCCAACGCCTTGGCCCTCGAGGCCGAGCTGCCCTTCGACAAGTCCATCGACATCGAGAAGATCCAGACGGCCGTCGCCGTGAAGGTGCCCATCTCCTTTGCGCGGCAGAATCGCCTCATCGTCGTTTCCGAAGACGAGTTCGTGGTGCATGCCGCCGTGGCCGATCCGTTCCACGTTGGCCCCCTCGACGACATGCGCGTGCTCTTTGGCAAGCCCGTGGAGCCTCGGGTTGCCGCCTGGGGCCAGATTGAGAACGCCATCAACCGCGTGTACGAACGCGGTGCCGGCGGCGCCGAGCTTGCCAGCGACGACGGCGGCTCCGTCGACGACGATGGCGCCAGCGACATCCTGGACTCCGACGACGAAGCCCCGGTCATCCGTTGGGTCAACTCGCTGTTCTTGTCGGCCATGAAAGAACGCGCGAGCGATATCCACATCGAGCCGGAAGAAAAAGAAGTCATCGTCCGCTATCGCATCGATGGCGAATTGTATATTGCACGCAGAGCGCCGAAGGCGTTCATGAACAGCATCGTCTCCCGCGTCAAGATCGAGAGCGCGCTCAACATCGCCGAGAAGCGATTGCCCCAAGACGGCCGCATCTCCAAGAAGATCGCCGGCAAGGGCTTCGACATTCGTGTCAGCACCATCCCCACGAGCCGCGGCTACGAACGCATCGTCATGCGTTTGCTCAACAAGTCCAACGTGCTGCTCGACTTGCCGGACCTCGGGTTCTCGCCCCGAGACTTCCACCTGATGGACAGCTTGATCCACAGGCCCGATGGCATCTTGCTGGTGACGGGACCCACGGGCTCGGGCAAGACCACGACCCTCTACGGCTGCCTCAACCGCATCAACCAGCCGAACATCAACATCCTCACCGCCGAGGATCCGGTGGAGTACGAGCTCGCGGGCATCCATCAGGTGCACGTGCAGAGCAAAATTGGTCTCACTTTTGCGAGCGCATTGCGCGCATTCTTGCGCCAGGATCCCGACGTGGTCATGGTCGGCGAGATCCGCGACCGCGAGACCGCCGAGATCGCCGTCAACGCTTCGCTGACGGGCCACTTGGTGCTCTCCACCATTCACACCAACGACGCTGCAGGTGCCTTCACGCGTTTGGTCGACATGGGCATGGAGCCCTTCTTGTTGCGCTCCAGCATCTTGGGCGTATTGGCCCAGCGCCTCATCCGCATGCTGTGCCCGCACTGCAAGGAGCCCTACCGGGCATCCAGCACTGTGTTCGAGGAGCTCGGTTTTACCCCCGAGAAGCTCGCGCAGCGCGCGCGCCGCATGCAGGCCGGCAACTCCAAGTACTTCCCGCGCGGCGCCATGGAGCCCGACGTCATCGACCAGTTCTTGCACGCCGAAGAGATCACGCTCTACCGGCCGAAGGGCTGCGAACGCTGCGCGCAGACGGGCTTCAGCGGTCGCCGTGGCATCTACGAACTCCTGCTCATGGACGACATCGTAGGCCCGCTGGTGCTCAAGAACGCCGACGCGCAGACGGTCAAGCGCGCCGCCATGGAGCAGGGCATGGACAGCCTGCGCGACGACGGCGCCCGCAAGGTGCTCTTGGGGCTCACCTCCATCGAAGAAGTGCTCTTGGCCACGCAAGAGGACGCCGAAGCTCAAGTCGAGGAACGTCCCTCCATTCGCAACGTGAGGGTCTAGCGTCATGGCGGTCTTCGAGTACCGAGGCCTCATGGTGGCGACGGGCAAGACCGTCAGCGGCGTTCGCGACGCCGACAACCCCAAAGTGCTCCGGGCGCTGCTCAAGCGCGAGGGCGTCATGCTCACGGACGCCCAAGAAGAGGCTGCCGCGCGCACCGGGTCCCGCGGAAAGATCGACTTCAAGTCGTTCTTCCAGCGCGTCAACGGCTCCGACGTCGCCATGATGACGCGGCAGTTGTCCACGCTCGTGGGTGCCGGCATTCCGCTGGTCGAGGCCGTCACGGCGCTGCAAGAGCAGGTCGACAAAGACGCACTGCGTCGGGTGCTCTCCAACGTCAAAGACCGCCTGAACGAGGGCGCAAGCCTGGCCAAGGCCCTCGAAGAACACCCCAAGATCTTCGAGGCTCTTTACGTCAACATGGTGGCCGCCGGCGAGGCCTCGGGTACGCTGGAGCAGGTGCTCGACCGCTTGGCCGAGTTCATGGAGTCCCAGGCCCGCCTCAAGGGCAAAGTCGGCGCGGCCTTGGCGTATCCGATTCTCATGATCATCATCGGCTCCGCGCTGATGACGCTCATGATGATCGTCGTCGTGCCCAAGGTCACAGGCATCTTCGCCAGCTTGGACCGCGCGCTCCCCTGGTACACGGCGCTGCTCATCTTCGTGTCCAACACCTTGGCGTCCAACCAGATGCTCGGGTTCATCACCGCCGTGGCCACCATGGTGATGGGGCGCATGGCCCTTGCCAAAGCCAAGCGCTCGGGGTGGACCATCGGGCTCATTGCTGCGCTGGTGCTGCTCGTGGGCTTTGCCACCATGGTCGAGTCTGCGCTTGCCTATGGCATTGGCGTGCTCGCGGGCATCGTGGCGGGGTTGCTGCTCGCGCGCTTCTTGGCGTTCTTGGGCACGCCGGCCGGGCAGTTCTGGAAGGACAGCAAGAAGCTCAAGTTGCCGCTCTTCGGGGGCATCTTCCGCATGCTGGCGGTCGCAAGGTTTGCGCAAACCCTTTCCACGCTGCTCAAGGCGGGCGTCCCGTTGCTCAAGGCCATGGAGATCGTGCGGCACGTCTTGGACAACGCGCGCCTGTCCAAAGTGGTCGAAGAGGCGTCCGGTGCCATTCGCGAAGGCGAAAGCATCGCGAATCCCCTCAAGCGGAGCGGGGAGTTCCCGCCCATCGTGACCCACATGATTGCCGTGGGCGAGAAGAGCGGTCAACTCGAGGTCATGCTCGAGAACGTGGCCAAGGCCTACGACTCGCAGGTGGAGACGCGGGTACAGGCCATGACCAGCCTGCTCGAGCCGCTCATCATCGTGTTCATGGGCGCCGGCGTCGGCTTTATCGCGTTCTCCATCCTCATGCCGCTCATCCAGATGAACGACTTCGTTCAATAGGCTCGCGCCCCGTAGCAACCCAACGACCAACAACCAGGCAGCAAGTAGCGTGAAGTCCCGCAGTCGAGTGTTCTTTCCGTGGGAGCGAAGGCAGGGCCCTCTGGGGTGGCTGCGTCGCATGCGCATGGGTCAGCTCTTGCTCGGCGCCTTCATCGTCTCTTTCTGTGGCGTCGTGCTCGCCCGAGAAGAGCGCGCGGCGGCGGTACGCGCCACGCGGACGCGCCTCGCGCTGCTCGACCAAGCCATGTTGGCCTACCGGGCCGATCACGACCGAGGCTGCCCGAAGAGCATTCAAGAGCTCGTGACAGCGGACTACCTCAAGGACATCCCTCTCGATGCCTGGGGGCACCCGCTGCAGTTACGGTGTCCCGGTCGTCGTGACGCTGCCGGCTACGACATCTTCAGCGATGGCCCCGACGGTGTGAACGGAGGCTTCGATCGTGTGGAATGAGCGGGGCGGCCTGGGCCTTGTGCCAGGGCGCACCCACCCAGTGTGAATCAACGGCGACCAACATTCGACCAGATGAGCGCGGAGCCTTGGGGCAACGCGAGGGCAAACAAGGAACAAGAAAGAACAAGACCATGACTACGTCTAACCACGCACCCCGCCGCCGGTTGTTCAAGCGAGCCCTCCGCCGCGGTGTCACGCTCATCGAGATCCTCATCGTGCTTGCGATCATCGGCCTCATCGCGGGTGGCGTTGCCATCGTGGCGGTGCCCAAGTACCAAGCGGCGCAGGTCAGCGCGACCAAGATCGATGCGGCCAAGATCCATCAAATCGCCGAAATGTGGCGCGCGGGTCACGCCAGCGAGTGCCCCACCGCGGAGCGTCTCAAGGCCGAAAAAGAGATCGGTGCGACGTCGAAGATCACCGACGCGTGGGACACGCCATTCGAGATCATCTGCGCCGAAGACGGCATCACCGTCGTCAGCCTGGGCCCCGACAAGAAGAAGGGCACCAAAGACGACATCCGCGTGGGCGACAACGCCGAGGGCGGCAAGTAAGCCAACATGTCCCAGGGGGCCCCTCGACATCATGCACTCTTGCGCGGCGACCATCGGTCGCCGGTGGCCCGGGTGCGTCGGGGACCTGTGCGGGGCATGACCCTCATCGAGATCCTCATCGTGCTTGCCATCATGGGCATCATGGTGGGCGCAGTCATCGCGGGGTCCGGTCAGCTCGCTTCGGCGCGACTGCATCACACGTCGACCATGCTCGCGGGCGCTGTCAAGGTCGCTTATGCCCGCGCCACGGCCACGTCCAAGAACGTGCGCATTGTGTTCGACCTCGAGGAGGACACGTTCTGGATCGAGGAGAGTGACCAGCCCATGCTGGTGCAGTCCAAAGACGTGACGGGCACCGGCGGCGCAGAGGCCGCGACGCAAGCGGAGCAACAGGCCGTCGAAGAAGGGGACCGCATCGTCAAAGGCCCCCGGGCGCCCAAGCCCCGCTTCAAGATGGTCGAGAGCGTGGGCCTCGCGTCCAGCCAGGTCAAGAAGGGGCCGCGGAGCCTCGAGCGCGGCATCAAGTTTCGCGAGATCCAGACCTCGCACGACGACAAGCCTCGGACGGAAGGGCGTGCGTATTTGTACTTCTGGCCCGGAGGCATGACCGAGCGGGCTGCGATTTTGTTGTCCGTCGGCGACCTAAAGGAAGACGGCTCCACGCAGACCCTCATGGTCTCGCCACTCACCGGCAAGGTCACGGTCAAAGACGGCGCCGTGCCCATGAAGAAGATCGAAAGCGACAAGGAGGCATCGGACCGCGATGATCCTTCGAGCTTCTAGCCATACGCGCACCGGGCGGCACCGGACTCCGTCTCGCGGGTTCTCGCTGCTCGAGGTCATGGTGGCTGTGGCCATCCTGGGCTTGGTGCTGACGGTCATCCTGTCGGCGCAAGGTGGGCTTGCGGCCAGCAATCGGAGCGCTGCCAACCTGGGCCTCTCGTCGAACCTTGGCCGCTGCAAGATGACCGAGGTCGAAGAGAAGCTACTCAAGATGGGCTACCCGGAGCTCGATGCCAACGACACGGACGTGTCGTGCTGCGAAGACCTCGACCAAGACGGCTTCCGATGTGACGTGAAGATCGAGAAGGTGGAGCTGCCGCCGCTCGACAAGACCAGTGGCGATGGTGGCAGCCCCTTCGGGGCGCCTTCGGGCTCCGGGGACCCACTCGGCGCGCTGGTCAACCCTGCGGGCGACGGAAAGCTCAACCTGAACCTCGATGCCGGTGCCGGCGGTCTTGCGTCCGTCGGTCAGCAGATCGGTCAACAGTTTGGCGGCGCTGGTGGCGCCTCGGGGCTCATGAGCATGGTCATGGGCATCGTGTACCCGAGCCTCAAGCCCATGCTCGAGGCAAGCATCCGCCGCATTCAAGTGACCGTGCGTTGGAAAGAGGGGCCAAACGCCAAAGAGTTTGCGCTCGTGCAGTACGTCACGCAGCCGCAGCGATCGGGCTTCGCCGCCGATTTGGTGCCAGATGGCGGTGCCTTCGGGGCCCCTTCGGGCTCGGGTATCCCGGCGTCCACCGGGACACCCGGCGCTCCGTTGCCTCGCGCCGCCACACCCGGAGGGCTCGGCCGATGAAGCGCTCGCGCCAGCGTGGCATGACCCTGTTCGAGATCTTGGTCAGCCTCGGGATCTTGGTGATGATCTCGATGCTGCTCTACGGCGCCTTCGACTCGATGAGTCGCGGCAAGCGCGCCGAAGAGATGCGTGTGGATCGCGCGAAGCAAGGCCGCGAGGCTGTGTTGCGCATGGCGCGCGAGCTGCAAGGTGCATTCATCTCGCTGCACGCGCCCTCGAGTCCGGCGCTCATCACTCGAACGACGGCCTTCATCGCCACCAGCAGCGGCAACTACGACCGCATCGATTTCTCGGCCTTCGCGCACCGTCGCGTCGACAAAGAGGCCAAAGAGTCCGACCAGTGCGAACTCGGCTACTTCGTCGTCAAAGACCCCGATCGAGCCGACAAGATGGACTTGGTGCGGCGTGAGCAGGTGCTCATCGATCAGGACCCGAAGCGCGGCGGCGTCGTCAACGTGGTCGCCGAAGACGTCGAGTACTTCGACATCAAGTTTCTCGATCCGGCCACAGGCACCTGGGTCGAGACTTGGGACACCACGCAGGTGACGGGGCAGCCCGGGCGCTTGCCGCTCGAGGCGCGCATCACACTCAAGCTCAAGGGGGTCAAAAATGGCCCTTCGTCCGTCTACTCAACCAAGGTCATGATCCCCATCACGGCCCCACTCTCCTTCGGGATGCCAAGATGAGCGGGCCCTTGGAAACAAGCGCGGCGCTCAAGCAGCGGCGACGGCGCAAAAAAGAGCGCGGCGTGGCCCTGATCATGGTCATGGCGGCCATCGCGGTGCTCACGGTCATGCTCGCGGAGTTCCAAGACGACACGAGCGCCGAGGCCGCCGCGGCCCTGGCAGACCGAGACTCGGTGCAGGCCGAGTACATGGCCAAGAGCGCGGTGAATCTGTCGCGGCTGCTCATCGCCGCCGAGCCGACGGTTCGCGGCGCCATTGCTCCGCTCTTTGCGTTCATGCGCAAGACGCCGCCGCAGATCCCCGTATGGGAGTTCTCGGACCGTATCTTGGGCGTGTTCAGCGACGCCGAGGGCACCGCAGACTTTGCGGCGACGCTCGGGGTAGACCCGTCACGCGGCAAGAACTTGGGCTTGCCCGGGGGGCGCTTCGAGCTCGTCATCGTCGACGAAGACTCCAAGATCAACGTGAACCTTGGCGCTGCAAACGACATCGCGCACATTCGTCTGGCCCAGGAGCTCATGGGGCTCATGGCTCCGCAGGTCAACAATCCGCTGTTCGAGCAGAAAGATGGCGCCGGGCAGTTCCACGACCGCCTCTCCACCTGCTCTGCGATCATCGACTGGGCCGACGTGGACGAGTCACTCTTCAACTGCGACTTGTCACAGATCAGCAGCGCCCAGAACTCTGGCGTCGAAGACGCCTGGTACCAGCTGCTACCCAAGCAGTATCGCCGCAAGAACGCGCCCTACGACTCCCTCGAGGAGCTGCACCTGGTTCGGGGCGTCACCGATGATTTCTGGGCAACCCTTGCAGACCCCGACCCGCAGAACCCGAAGAAGCGTGCCCTCACGGTGTGGGGGCAGGGCGCCATCAACGTGAATACGGCCAACGGTCAAACGCTGCTCGCGGTGGTTTGCGCCGGCGCTCCGCAGTCGGAGATCTGTGTGGATCCGATCCAGATGCAGACGTTTCTCACCGGGGTCACCATGGCCAAGGGCATCTCTATGGGGGCCCCCATCTTTGGCAGCACCAAAGACTTCGTCGACATGATGACGGGCAAAGGGATGCTGGGGCCAATGCTGGCCGGCGCCATGGGCATGAAGCCCGTGAAGTTCAAGAGCGAGGCCGAGTTCCAGAAGAGCATCACGACCTCGAGCAAGATGTTCTCCATCTACGCCGTCGGGGTCAAAAAGGGCTATCGGCGGGACACGCGGGTGGCCATCCACTCCGTGGTCGACTTCCGCACGGCGCCACCGCTCAGCACGCCGGGCCTGCCCGGGGCGTCGCCAGCGACCGCCGCGTCTTCGAACCCCGCTTCACCCGCGTCGCCCATCGCCGGGAAAGTGGACCCCAACGCCATCTCCCAAGCCATGCAGCCCAGCACTGGCGGTCAAATCGTCTACTTCCGCATCGACTAACTGACCGCAAATTTCCCCTTCGCCAAGCCCCGCAGTACAGGAATCCAAATCGAATGCCTACATGGGTCGGAGTTGACATCGGAACCGCAGCGGTCAAAGTCGCCGTGCTCAAATCTGCCTATCGCAAGCTGCAGCTCACGGGGCTTGCGGCCGCGGATATCGCACCAGGCGGGAGCGTCGAAGAGGCCATCAAGGCCGCCTACGCCCAGGCCGTGGGGCCCAAAGGGCACGCCGACGGTGTCACGACCTCGCTGCCCGGAACCCGCAGCACGCTGCGCACACTCACCTTGCCGCTCAGCGTGCAGAAGCAGATCCGCGAGGTGCTCACTTTCGAGCTCGACTCGCTTCTGCCTTTCGACGTGACGGAATCGGTCTTCGATCACCGGCCCTTGAGCGCGGCGCGGCCCCCGGATACCGGGCCCGAGCAGATGCCGTTGTCCGTGGCCGTTGCCCGCATCGAAGACGTTCGTCAGATCATCGCCCAGGTAAAGGCCGGCGTGGGGCAGGAGCCCGAGCGCGTTGCACCGGGCGCGGCGCCCCTGGGCAACCTGGCGGCGCTCATGCCCAACGTCGACGCACGTGAGACCCTGGCGGTGGTGGACATCGGCCAGAAGACCACGGACCTGCTGATCACCAAGGGCGGTGAGCCGGCCTTCGCGCGAACGCTGTCGTTTGGCACCGAGGGCCTGCCGGCCAGCGCCGGCCGCCTGGCCCGAGAGATCCGCACCAGCTTTGCTGCGTTTCGCGCGCAAGGAGGCGACGCGCCAACGCGCGTGTGTCTGCTGGGCGGCGGGGCCTTCGTATCTGGGGCCGAGTCCTTCTTGCAGGGAGAGCTCGAGATCCCGACGCAGGCCATCAACGCAATCTCCTTGGAAATGGTGGGTATCGACGAGGCACAAGTCCGGGCCTTGCCCCGTTTCGCGAAGGCCATCGCCCTCGCCCTCGACACGGGCAAAGGCCAAGGCCCACTCAACCTGCGCCGCGGGCCGCTGTCCTTCGAGCGCGGCTTCGCGTGGGTGCGCGAGAAGATCCCGGTGCTGGCCGGGCTTTCGGTGGCCATCGTGGTGAGCTTCTTGTTTGCGGCTTGGGCGCAGCTCTACGCGGCCGGAAAAGAGCGTGCAACGCTCGAGAAGGCCCTGGGGCAAGTCACCAAAGAGGTGCTGGGCGAAGAGACGGAAAGCGCCGAACGCGCCAAAGAACTCCTTACCAAGCAGACTGCGATCAACGACGAGGACCCGTTGCCCCACGCCGACGCCTTCGATGTCGTCGTCAAAATCTCCGAAGCGATTCCGCAATCTATGGTCCACGACATCGACGAACTCGACATCCAGAAGGGGCACGTGATCATCACGGGCATCGTTGGCTCCACCACCGACGCGCAGTCCATTCAAAGTTCACTCAAGAACGAGCGTTGCTTTCAGGACGTCAAGATCACCCGGACCACGCAGGTGGTGGGCGGCGAGCGTCAGAAGTACGTCATGGAGTTCGACCTCAAGTGCCCCGAAGACATCAAGGGGCAGAAGAAGCCGACCACCAGTGCAGCAACCGCGGCAGACAAACCTGCCGCAAGCGGAGGCAAGTGAGATGGCGTTCTTCGACCGCTTTGGCCTGAACCCCCGCGAGCAGCGCGCGGCCACAATTTTTGCTGGCGTCTTCGGTGTGATGGCCGTGCTGGCGCTGCCCGTCGGGGTCAGCTCCTTGGTGTCCGGGCGTCGCGCCGAGAACGAGGAGCTCAAGAGCACCTTGGAGAAGGTGCAAGGCGCCCGCGCAGACATTCGCGATCGCCAGAGCAAGCGCGACGCCATCGTGTACCGCTATCAGAAGAAGGCCCCGGCACTGGGTGGCTTCCTCGAGCAGTCCGCACGGAGCGTAAAGCTCGACGTGGCCGACTCGGTGGATCGACCCGAGGTGCCCATTGGCAAGCGCTACGTGGAGCGCGCGACGGTGATTCACCTCAAGAAGTCCAGCATGCTCCCCATTGCCCGGTTCATGGAGGCCATCGAGAAGAGCCAGTATGCCGTGGCCATTTCTAGGCTCAACGTGCGCAAGCGCAGCGGCGAGCCCGACTCTTTCGACGTCGAGCTGGGCGTCACCGCCTACGACCGCAACGAGACTGCTCCGGCAGCGGCCGACAGCAAGGAGAAGAAGCCGTGAAGGAGCGCATCAAACGTTTTGCCCCCTGGGTGGCGTATCCAGCCTTCTACTTCGTCTGTCTCGTCTTGTTCGCCACCATCACGTTTCCCTACGACCGCCTGCGTGATCGGGTGGTCGCACAGTTCAATGCGGCGCAAAGGACATCGTCGGCGCCGCAGCAGCTCAGCATCGAGGAGCTCGACTCGTCCTTCATCACTGGGGTTCGCGCTCGCGGTATCAAGCTTTCACAACCATCGGCAGAGGCGGGCAAGCCGCCAGTGGAGATCAAGGTCGACCAAGCCAAGGCCCGCATCTCCCTGCTTTCGTTTCTTGTGGGCAAGAAGTTCATCTCCTACGCCCTCGACGTGGCCGAAGGCACCGTCAACGGCAGCTACGAGGAGAGCGGCAAAGACCGCACGGTAGAGGTCAACTTCGACGGGGTGGACCTATCCAAGCTGGATGTGCTGACTGCGCAGCTCGGCGTACCCATCGAAGGGCACATCGTCGGAAGCATCAAACTTGCGCTCCCCGAGGGCAAAGCGTCCAAGGGCAACGGACAGGTCAACCTCGAACTCAAGGACGTGGCCATCGGCGACGGCAAGGCCAAGATCAAGGGTCTGCTTGCGCTTCCCAAGCTGAGCCTCGGCGCCGTCACGCTCAACGGCGAGGCGAAAGACGGCGTGCTCAAGATCACGAAGCTCAGCGCCAGCGGCAAAGACGTAGACCTCAACGCCGACGGGCGGGTCCAGTTCCGCGAGCTCGCCACGGACTCGTCGCTCGACTTGTCCCTCAAGTTCAAGATTGGCGACAGCTATCGGCGCAAGAACGAGCAGACGAAAACGATCTTCGGCGAACCGGGGTCCAAGATTCCGCCGCTGTTCGATAGCGTGACGCAGCTCAAGCAAGGCGCCGACGGGTTCTATACGTTGCGCGTGAGTGGCACGTTGGGGAACCCCAAGCCCATCGTCGGGGGAGGCAGTCCCTTTGGCGCCGCCGCGTCGCCCAAGTCCTTCGGAGGCATGCCGTGAGTGCGCCGCCCAAACTGGTCGGGGTCATCCATTTGCCTGCACTGCCGGGCAGCCCCCGGGCATCGCACTCCATGGCCGCGCTGCGGGACATGGTGCGCGCAGATGCCCGGGCCCTGCGCGACGCCGGCTACGACGCCATCGTCGTAGAGAACTTCGGTGACATTCCGTTCTTTGCGGGGGCCGTACCGCCCATCACCGTGGCGGCCATGACAGTCTGCGCTCAGGTCGTTCGCGACGAGGCCAAAGATGCATTCCTGTGCATCAATGTGCTCCGCAATGATGCCGCCGCGGCGCTGTCCATCGCCGCGGCCACGGCGGCGCAAGCGGTTCGGATCAATGTCCACACCGGTGCGCGGGTGACCGACCAGGGCATCGTCGTAGGGCAGGCCGCAGAGACGCTACGGCTCCGGGCCGCCCTGGGCTGCACGGACGTTCGCATCTGGGCGGACGTGGCCGTCAAACACTCGGCGCCCCTGGGCGAGCGGCCCCTCGAGCAAGAGGTCGAGGACACTGTCTTGCGGGCCATGGCGAACGCCGTGCTCGTCACCGGGGATGGCACCGGCAAGAAGACCGACCCCGCCAAGCTTGCGCGCGTGCGAGCGTGTGCCAAGGGGGCGCCGGTGTTGGTGGCCAGTGGGGCCAGCCTCGATTCGCTGCCAGAGCTCGCCAAGGTATGCGACGGTGTCATTGTTGGCAGCGCGCTGCGCCCCGGCGGCATCGCCGGAGGGCCCATCGATGCAGGGCTCGCGGAGTCCTTCGCCCGCGCCTTCCGCAAGGCCTTCTAGCGCAATGCCAAGAGCCCCGGGGCGCTCCTGGGGCGAGGTGTCACGCACCCTGGGGCCACTCGAGTGCCCTAGAACGTGCCGTGCAGGCCCGCGCCCGACGGCGTGACATACGGTTCGATGAACGCACCGCTGGTGTCTTTGGGTTTGGCTTTTTTGGGCGCATCGGGGCGTGTGAAGAACCCATAGAGCCCGACGACCGCGCCGATACCCGCGCCGACGAACGACACCGTGGAGACCGTGCCCATGGTGTTCGACGTATCCACGTCGCCCTGCACGAGCGTGCGCTGGCACGTCTGCCCGGCGCACTTGCTGCGGGCCGAGGCCGCAGCGTTGAGGGCAACGATGCCTGAAATGGTGCCCACGACAGCCAGCCCGCCGGCGGTACCAAAGCCCGCGTACATCAGCGTGGTGCTGGTGCTGCCATCGCTGGACTCGGCGTCGCCTTTGCTGGGTTTGGCTTTGGCCTTGAACTCGATCTCGACGGTCTTGGTCTCGCGCTCCACCAGATCGACCTCGTCGGTCTGTTCGCGGTCGCCGGCCTTGGCAACGATTTTGTGGTGCCCCGGGTCGAGCTTCCCGTCATCCGGCAGCGCCTTGTCGTCGACGGTGATGTCGGCGGTCTCTCCTTCGGCGAGACCCGACGTGCGCACCGTGAGCTTTGGCATGCGCGCAAGGAACTGGGCGGCCAGCGCCTCGGCCTCTTTGCGGGCTTGGGCAAACGGCGCAGGCTCTTTGGGTTGCGTGGGCAGTTTCGACACGCGAAGCGCTGTTTCGCGTGCGTCGCCCAGGCGGCCGACATCGGCAAGCGAGCGCGCAACCTCGAGGCCCGTGGTGGGCACGTGCATGATGCCGTCGGCTTCTTCGAATGCCTTGAGGGCGCCCTTTGCGTCGCCCTTTTCGCGCTTGGCGAAGCCCTCGTCCATTTGCGTGCGCGCTCGCTCCCGCTCGGAGGGCGACGGCTGCGCGCAGACGGAGCCTGCGAGAAGCAGCGTTAGCGAACCGGCGACGGTGAAGGCGAGGGCTCTACGGACACACTCAGAAGCCATAGTTTCGCTTGCCGCCACTGGGTTTTGGCGGGGCAGGGGGCGTTGCGGGCGGCGTCGGCTTCGGGGTGGCCTGGGGCCGCGGAGCAGGCGTGGGGTTTGCGGGGGCGGGCTTGGCCGTCATCGGGGGCGGCGCCGGCACTGGGGCCGGGGCGACCAACGTTGTCGGAGTGCCCAAGGGTACCGCCGTGCCGGAGGGCACCGCAAGCAATGTGGGGGGCGCTGTGCCCGCGGGCACCAAGGGGAACCCGGGCTGCGGCACGCCCGCGGTGGTGATGGCGACGGGGGGCTGCCCTTGGGGCCAGGCCACCGGCGTGGCGACGGCCGTCGGCGCAAGCGTGGCCACCGGCGCGGTGGCCGTGGCCGGCGGGGCCTCGACGGTCTGTGCAGTGGACGCGGTGCTTCGTTTGCTGGCGGCGCCCTTGGCCAGCATGCCGGCCGCGGCCCCGAACACAATGATGACGCCGGCCCCAAGGCCAGCCAACATGATGTTGGTTCGACGTCGTAGGGCATCGTCGCCCAGGCCCGGCGGCGCGCCAGACAGCACTGCTGAACCCAACGTCGCATGGCTCGTCATGCCGGGCATACCCGGCGCCATCTCGATCTCCATCATGGGGTTCGAGCCATAGCTGGGGGTGCCTGGTCGCGATCCGGTGCCCGGTCGCGAGGGGATGCCCGGTCGCGAGGCGACGACCATGGTGGCAGTCGCCTCTTGCACGGGCATCGCCGGGGGCAGATCCATGCCGCCTACGGCGCCACCTTGGGAGCGGCTCTGGGCGCGGCGCATGGCCGTGTCGACGCTGCGCTTGCGGCTCTCTCGGCGTGAGCCCAGAAGCCCATCGGTGAACCGCGCCACGTCCGAGTGCGACGTGACTTCGCGAATCTGCACCATGGCGGCCTCGAGGGCTGCGGCCATTTCCGCGGCACTGCCGAACCGGTCGTTCACGCGCGGGGTCATCGCGTGCTCGACGATGGCACGCGCCGCCGCGGGGATTGCAGTATGCAAGGGATCGGGCCCCTCGCCGCTGGTGAGTCGGTGCAAGATCGCGAGCTCGTGCGGCCCGTCGTACGGTGCTTGTCCCGAAAGAAGCTCGTAGAGCAGAGCACCAACGGACCACACGTCGGCGCGACGGTCGACGTTGCCACCTTTGGCCTGCTCCGGCGCCATGTAGCGGAGCTTGCCCTTGAGCTGCCCCGCGCTCGTGTCTTGCGCGTAGCGGTCGCGCGCTTTGGCCACGCCAAAGTCGATCAGCTTGATCTCGCCGGAGGGGCACAGAAGCAAGTTCGAAGGCGAAACGTCGCGGTGCACGACGCCCAAGGGCTCGCCGTTTTCGTCGCGTACCTCGTGGGCCGCATGCAGGCCAGCGCAGAGGTCAGCGCAGATGCGCAGGGCCACGCCAACGGGCATGCGTGCCCGGCGCAGGTCGAGTTCGTTGAGCAACCGTGAGAGCGAGTCGCCGTCGACCCACTCCATGGCCATGTAAAGGGTGCCGTTGTGCTCGCCAACGTCGAGGATGCCAGCAACGTTCGGGTGATGAATGCGCGTGGTGATACGCGCCTCATCGAGGAACATGTTCTGGAACCGTACGTCTTGCGCGTACTTGGGCAAGATCGTCTTGATGACGACAATCTTGTCGTAGCCAAGCCCGTCGATGCGCGCGAGCCAAACGAGGGCCATGCCTCCTTGCGCAAGAGGGCACAACAGCTCGTATCGATCGAGCTTCACGCCAGGAGCGAGGTTGCCGTCGCCGAACTCTTCCACGCCGAAGGATTATTATCCTCGCGAAACGCTCCCTGTGCGAGCCCTTCGGCGAAGAAAAATGTGCAGTGCGAGTGTGTGTCAGGCAGGCATCTGCAGAGCCTGGATGTAGGTTTGCTCAGCCTGCTCGGTTGGGGCTCGATGCCAAGATACGCTCGACGCCGTCAGTGCCCAGCCGCTCGCCACGCCGTCGCAGCTTCTCCAGCAATGCCTCGCGGGTCATCTCGGAGACCTCGCGGGACCGGGTGGGAACCTCGTCGGGCAGCTCGTTCAGCGATGCCGGCGCTTCGATGTTTGGCGTTGTCGCCAGGGGTTCGGGCATTGCCGCTGCCGCAACGCCGGGCTCCTCGCTCGCTGGCGCCGTGCTCTCGTCTTGGCTCGCGGCCGCTGGGGGCGCGGATGTGGGTGTAGGTGCGGGAGGCGTCGCTTCTGCCGGAGGCTCCGACGCGGGCGTTGCTTCGGCCAAGGGGGCAGGCGCCGCTTCGGCTTCCGCGGCCTCGTAGGCTTCATCCGTGGTGGCATCGTCGTCGACGAGTTCGACCTCGATGCTGATGCTGGGCGGCGGCTCGCTCATGCTCACCTCCACCTCGACGTCTTCGGTCGGCGGCGGATCGGTGGCCGGGCCCTCGGCGTCTTCGGGCTCGTCGGCGGTCGCCGCAGGAGGCACGCTGTCCCGGGCGTCCGAGACTGCGTCAGGCACGGGGGTGTCCATGGCTTGCTCGTCGGCGTCGCTCGTAGGGTCAGCGGCTTCGGGGGCGTCGGTGGTCACGTCGTGCTCGTCGGCGCCGGGGGGCGGGGGATCGGTCCCTGCAGCGTCTTGATCTTCGTCCGGAGGAGCGTCGGCGGCGGCGGCCTCGATTTCCGGCGTCGAAGGCGTTTGCGGAAGGGGATCCGACGAAGCGACCTCGACGGATTGGGGATTGCTCGTCGGCGCCTCCGCAGGGGTTTGCGGGACGGACATTTGACCTTCGCGAATGGCCGCCAGACGATCGACCAACGCCTTGGATTTGGGGTCGAGGCGGGTGTACCGCAAAACCAGCCCCGTTTCGTCGAACAGCGCCTGCTCCTTGAATGCGAGCACGCGGCCCTCGCCGCGCATCATGGCTTCGCCGGTGTTGATGGTGATCTCGAAACGAAGAATCACCCCGGTGGGCCGCTCTTTTGCACCCAACAGCACAATGCTGGTCTTGCCGATGGTGTCGCCCTCACGCTCGGTAAATGCTTCGGCCGAGTCGTAGGGCCGCACGATGCGAATGGCCACCGGTTGCTTCGCTTCCGCCACGATCGAAGCCTACTTGAATTCGACTGCCGGTGCATCGACCTCGCGAAGGGGGCGCCCACGCGTGGTTTTTCGGCTTTCTTTCGTGGTACGGGAGCGTCATGGCCAAGATTGTCGTCGTGGGGCAAGGCGCGCGGGAGCACGCACTCGGACGGGGGCTGTCATCACACGAGCTCGTGTTCGCCGGTGGAAACGCTGGCACCCAGGTTCTCGGACGAAACGAGCCGGTGGCCATGGACGATGTGTCGGGAATCGTGGCGCTGGCCAAGGCCGAGCGCGCGGACCTGGTGGTCGTGGGCCCCGAAGCGCCTCTGGTGCTTGGGTTGGCGGATGCGCTCCGTAGCGCCAAGATCCGCTGTTTCGGCCCCGGGCAAGAGGCCGCGCGACTCGAAGGCTCCAAGGTGTTCATGAAGACCTGTCTTGCGGAGTGGGGAGTCCCCACGGCTGCGTTTGCCACCTTCACCGATGCCCACGCCGCCAAAGCCTATGTGCAGGCGCAGGGGCGACCCCTCGTGGTCAAAGCCGATGGCCTGTGCGCGGGCAAAGGGGTCGTGGTGGCTCAGGACTCCGCCGAGGCGGCCCAAGCCGTTGCCGACATGATGGAGACCGGGGCCTTTGGGGCTGCGGGGCGCACCGTTGTCATCGAAGACATCTTGCCCGGCGACGAGGCCAGCTTTCACGTTCTTTGCGATGGTCATCGGGGGATCCCGCTGGCCGCGGCGCAAGACCACAAGCGGATCTTCGACGGGGACCGTGGGCCCAACACCGGAGGCATGGGGGCCTACGCGCCCGCGCCCGTTGTCACCGAACGCATCCGAAGCGTGGTCATGGATACCGTCGTCGAGCCCACGTTGGCGGGCATGCGAGCCCGCGGCACGCCCTTCGTTGGAGTCTTGTTCGTGGGCCTCATGATCGACCGTGGCGAGCCCCGAGTGCTCGAGTTCAATGTCCGCTTCGGCGATCCCGAGACCAGCGTGCTCGTGCCCACGTTTGCCGGCGACTGGTTCGAGACCCTGCGCGCTGCCGCAGACGGGGAGCTGTCTTCGCTGCAATCGCAGGCGCTCCACATGACCAAAGGTGCGGCCATGGGAGTCGTGCTTGCCGCCGAGGGGTATCCCGGGAAGGTCACCATGGGTGACGCCATCACGGGGCTTCGTGGCCCGTTCCCCGAGGGCGGCCATCTGCTTCACGCCGGCACCAAGGCGGGACCGGACGGCGCCGTGGAGACCTCCGGCGGTCGGGTGATGGTGGCCGTTGGACACGGCGATTCGCTGTCCGAGGCGCATCGGATCGCCTACCAAGTCGCGAACTCGGTGTCGTTTCGGGGCAAGCAGTTTCGCGGGGACATCGGCGCCCGCGCCCTGCGGGCCTGAATGACCGAGCGCGATTCGACTCAGGCGCCGCTCGCCTTTTGGGCTTGGGACCCAGGGGCGAGCTTGATCGAAGATCATGCTCGGCGATTTAGCGTCGCACCAGGGCATGCTCCGCGAAACGTGCCAATTGTGCTAACCCCGCGGGTCATGGCAGACATCGCGCCCCTCACGCCACTCCGGTACAACCTCAGCAAGTTGCCTGCGGGCTTGGGCGACGTCATCGCGCCGCCCTACGACGTCATCAACGACGCGCAGCGCGCAGCGCTCTGCGACAAGCACCCTGACAACGTGGTGCGATTGATTCTCCCCGAGGGGGAGGGGGACACCAAGTACGGACACGCGGCCAAGGTGCTCGCGGCCATGCGTGAGCGCGAGATGCTGGTTCGCGACGACACGCCGGCGTACTACGTGTACGAGCAGTCCTTTGTCCCCATGTTCGCCGCCGGCGAGAAGAAGCGGGTGACGCGTCGGGGCTTCCTGGGCCTCGTGCGCACGGTGCCCTTTTCGGACCGCGTGGTGCTGCCGCACGAGCGAACCCTGTCGGGCCCCAAAGAAGACCGCCTGAAACTGTTCCGCGCCACCAAGACCAACCTCAGCCCGGGCTTCATGCTCTACCGCGATCCTGCGGGTGTGGTGGATGCCGCACTGGTGGGGGGCGAAGAAATTGCCCGCTTCGACACGGATGACGGCGTCGAACACGTTCTTCGCAAGGTCAGCGATCCCGCCGCGCTCGCGAAGGTCACCGAGCACATCCGGGGTTCCTCTTTGCTCATCGCCGACGGTCATCACCGCTACGAGACCTCGCTGCGCTACGCCCAAGAGATCTCCGAGCAGCATCCCGACGCGGGCGAGCGTGCCGCGCACAAGTTTTTCATGGTCTTCTTTGCCAACGGCGACGACCCGAACCTGGTGGTGTTCGCGACGCACCGGCACATCCACTCGCTACCGTCCTTCGACGAGGCGAAAACCGTCGCATCGCTCGAGGCGCTCTTTACCGTGCGAGCACTCGCGGCGGGGGCTTCGGCAGACAGCATCATGAACGAGCTTGCGGCGGCGGGGGGCAGCGCTCCCAGCTTTGCCATGTGTTTGCCCCATGGCGGCGCCTACCTGCTCTCGTTGCGCGCCTCGGCAGACTTGGGGCAGCACCCGGTGCTCGGGGCAGTCACCAAAGAGCTGCGCAAGACGGATGTGGCCATTTTGCACGGGGGCATCTTGGAGCACGTGCTCGGCATCAGCAAAGAGGCGCAAGCGGCCAAGACCAACATCTACTACCCCCAAGACCCCGCTGCCGTGCTTGCGGAGCTCCGGTCCGGCAAGGGGCAGGTGCTGTTCCTCATGAACCCGACCCCCGTGGCCCATGTGCGTGAAGTGGCCGAGGCCGGCGAGGTCATGCCGCAGAAGAGCACGTTCTTCTTCCCCAAGGTCATGACGGGCCTCTGCATCCACACCCTGGAACCCACCCGGCAGGTGGCATCGGTCTAGTCGGCACCGGTGCGCCAGCGCGCGGTCTTGTACGTGTACTTCGACCGGCCCGAAGACGCCGGCGAGGCCTCCCACTCGTTCAACATCGAGGGGCTCGCCGCTGCGTTGCGTGGCGACGGAGAGCCCCCGGTGGTGATCTGCGTGCACGCGCGGGACATCGCGGAGCTTTCTGATGAGGAGATCCGTGGCCGCTATGGTGCCTTGGCGCTCTTCATTGCGGGCAGTTTCACCGAGTGGTTCCAGTACGGCAGTGATCCTTCGTTTCGCGCCACCGTTGACGGGGTGGCGCCGCTGCTTCGGCATACCCAAGTTCCGATGCTTGCGGTCTGCGGGGGGCACCAGCTGCTCGCCGCCGCGGAACATGGCTTCGGTGCCGTCGCTCACATGACTGCGGGGCAGGGGCACGTGCGTATCGCAGAAGAACTCGCCCTGCCGGCGCCGCGCTCGCTGGCGCCCGAACCCCGTTGGGGCCAAGAAGGGACGTATGCGCTCGCTCTCACCGCCGAGGCGAGCGTCGACCCGGTGTTCTCGTTGCTCGGCGCAGGCTCGGCGTGGGTGTCCCAGCATCACAAGGACATGGTCGTCGACATCGAGGGGGCCACGCTACTTGGAACCGACGATGCCACACGGCCTGCGCGCACGTCTGCATCTCACCAAACCACGTGCCACGTGCAGGCAGTGCGCTGGGCCGGTCGGCCGGCCTGCTACGGCGTGCAGTTTCACCCAGAGGTCCCGCGCTTCCGAGAGGCCACAAGCGACGATGCGGGCACCGGGGCAGAGCTGATTTGTGCGTTTGTGGCGCGTGCGCGGCGCGTGCAGGGCGCCCGGGATTAGCTAACCGCGGAACGCCAACGCAAACAACTCCACGTTGAGATCGGCCTTTTTGGGCCGCACCACAATGCTCTCGAGCTCGACGATGCCCGCCTGGCTCTGTTGGGCAATGGCTTGGGCCTCGGCGCGAAACTGATCGTCGAGGCGCTTCCACTGCTCCCGAAGGGCCGTGGCCTTGTCTGCCTTGGCTTGACGGGCGGCTTCGTCTTTCTTGGCCTTGGCCGCGCCGCGCACCGCAGCCTTGCCAGCGCGCACCGCCGCGGCACCCATACCCCCGCGCCCAAGGGCGCCGAGCAGCGCGGCGCCGCCGGCTTGCGCAAGCGAGTCTGTGCGCGCCGCGGCGATTTGGGCCTGCGTCACGGCCAATGCTTGTTCCGCTGCGCGAATGCGTTCGGCCAATGCTTCCATCTTGGGCGCCAGCTTGGCGCGTAGCGCGGCGATGCGCTCGTTGGCGTCCGCATCGACCAGACCGGCAATGCGCGCACGAAAGGCAGCCTCGGACTCGCCCACGGCCGAGATGAGCTTGAGCTTGGCGTAGCGAAACCGTGCAACGCCTTGGTTCTGCGCGAGCCACGCGACAAAGGCCTTTTGGAAGCCAGAGTAGCTTTTGGGGTTGAGCGCGCTTGCGGGCACCGGTGCAAAGGAGGCCTGCGGCAGCGGACTCTGCGCGAGATCGGCAACGGCGAAGGGCACCCACTTGGCGTCTTCCCATCGTACGGGCACCGGGCCATCGGTGATCGGGGCCGCGAACACGACGTGCCGCACCAGATCGAGCTCGGTCTTCTTGTCCGCGAAACGCACGCTGGCAGCGCCGAGGATCATGGGCTGGTAGCGCGGCGCGGGCCCCTGCACCGGCAGGTAGATCTGGGCGATCCCCGGTGGGATCACCGGTCGTCCGCTGCTCGCCGTGGTGCCGCTCTCTTGTGCGGGGGGGGCTTGGGGCTCGGCCCGGGGCAGGCGCTTGAGCTCCTCTTTGGTGAGTGGGCCTCGCAGGTACGACAACGCCCAGCGAGACTCGATGACCACCGGGGCGGGTTGGTGGACGTCGTGCACCAAGAAGCGCCGCGCGGCCAAACCCGAGAGCAGCGCCTCCATGGCGCCTCGGTCTTTGGGGCCACCGTCTGCGGCGAGCAAGCCATCCATGACCCGGGCCTTGTCGCGTTCGGTTTGCAGGCGACCAATGAACCAGGTGCCGCAGTTGGAGAGCCCCTTGTAGTCGAGGTCCACCGGGTTCTGCGTGGCCAAGAGCACGCCGAGCCCGAAGGCCCGGGCCTGCTTGAGCAAGAGCAACAATGGACGCTTGCTTGGTGGCATGGCCACCGGGGGAAAGTACCCGGCGATCTCATCCATGTAGACCAGCGCGCGAAGGCTGCTGGTACCAGGTTGCGTGCGCATCCAAGAGACGAGCTGCCCAAGCACCAGGGACACCACGAACATGCGCTCGGCGTCGTTTAGATGGGCGATGGATACGATGGAGATGCGCGGCTTGCCCTGGGGCGTACGGATCAACGCGCCGACGTCGAGCGGGGTACCTTCGAGCCAACTCTGGAAGGATGGCGACGAGAGCAGCGCGTTGAAGCGAAGTGCCAGCTGGAACCGGTCGGTCTTGGGAAAGAACGTCTCGGTGTCGAGCACCCCAAGCTTGGCGATGCCCGGCTCTTGAATGGCGTGCACCAGCGCCTCGAGATCGAAATCACGACCCTCGCTCCACGCGCGATGCAGCAGCGTGGTCAGCAGGATGTGCTCGCGGCTCTGCACGGGATCGGCGTCGACATCGACGAAGCCCAGCAGGCTCCCGGCGACGGAGGACGCTCGCTCGGCCAACGCTTCGGCGTCGTCTGGAAGGGCGCCGGCCGGGGCTTTCAGCGATCCGAGCAGCGACAAGGGGGTGCCCGCGCGGCTCCCCGGGGTGAACACCGTGATGTCGCACGCCTCCCGGAGGCGCCCGATGCGCGCACCGTCTTGACCCCAAGCAGCGAGGCCCTCGCGCCACCGTGCGGCCTCGGCCTCGGGGGACTTGCCTTCGGGGACCCAGGGCGCAAAGTCTGCGGGGGCCAACGCGGGGAAGGTGAGGGCCAGGTTGCTCAGATCCCCCTTGGGGTCGATGACCAGGGCCGGGACGCCGTCGATGGCCGCCTCTTCGAGCAAAGCGACCGATAGGCCCGTCTTGCCGCTGCCGGTCATGCCGATGACGAGACCATGCGTGAGCAGGTCTTTCGACGGGTACTGGTAGGGCCCTTGGTCGGTTCGGCCCAGGTAGAAGCTGCCCAGGAGGTCGAGCTCGGCGGACGTCGCGCGCATGTGACACTTCCTACTATGTCACCCCCGCGTCATGACAGAGCTGTGACGAGTCGGCCCTGCTATGGGCCAAACCCTTCATGCTACGCTGCTCCCATGGTTTCGATGCTGAGCATGGGCAACGTGGAGCGACTCGTGGAGCGAATGCCGGGGTCGGCGCGCCGCACGGTGCTCGGTTGTTTTGACGCCGTCCAAATCCTTTCCCAGATCCGGGACCCTCGGGTGCTTCGAAGCCTGGGGCCGAGCGGTCTTCGGGGCCTCGTCACCCGCGACGGTCGCAACTCGGTGACGCCCATGCGGGCCACGCACAACGCGCTTTTCGACTGGGCCTACCCGCACGATCAAGACGAGATGCGGCGGCTATACCACAAGAGCAAGTTGCTCCAGTGGAACGCCGATACGGACCTGCCCTGGCACCTCGATGTGGACCCCATGTCCACGGAGACTCCGCTGTTACCGCCCAACTTTCTCGACTGGGAGATGCTGGCCTCCTTCGGCGTTCGCGTCGATGCCAAAGAGCGCGCACGGCTTCTCGCCAAGACCACGCAGTGGATCCTGAGCCAGTTCTTGCACGGTGAGCAGGGGGCGTTGCTCGCAGCGGCCCAGGTGTGCGAGGTCGTGCCGTTCTTCGATGGCAAGCTCTATGGGGCCACGCAGGTCATGGACGAAGGCCGTCACGTCGAGGCCTTCCGTCGGTACCTGGGCGACAAGCTCGGGCACATCTACCTCATCGACGACAATCTCTTCGTGCTCATCGATTCACTCATGACCGATGCCCGTTGGGACATGAAGTTCCTCGGCATGCAGATCATGGTCGAGGGCTTGGCGCTCGGCGCCTTTGGCACCCTCTACAAGCTCACCAAAGAGCCGCTTCTGCGCGCGCTGCTCAAGGGCATCATCCGCGACGAAGCCCGGCACGTGCACTACGGGGTGCTCGCCTTGCGCGGCTACTTCACGCAGCAACTCACCGAGAGCGAGCGCCGCGAGCGCGAGGACTGGGCCTTCGAGATCGCCCTGCTCATGCGCAATCGGTTCATGGCCTACGAGCTCTACGAAGAAGAGTTCTCCCACAAGATGACTCGCGCACAATGGCGCACATTCATCCTCACCTCCCGGGGCATGGCCACGTTCCGCCAGACCTGCTTCAACAAACTGGTGCCCAACTTGCGCGAGATTGGGCTTCTGAGCCCGCGCATCTTGCCGCGCTACAACGAGGCCGGCCTGGGGCAATATTTCAGCGGAAAAGCCGCCAATCAGCTCACGCTCGACGACCTGGACGCCGAGTTCGCCGCCGCCTAGGCCCGCCCTACCCACGTTTGGGTTTTGCACCAGCCCCCCCTGATCTGATCCGGGGGGGCTGTATTGCGCTTGTCTTGCGCCGTGCTTACAGGTTCTCGTAGTCTAACAATTCCCGAGCGATGGCGAGTTTCTCGCGCCGTACTCGCGAGCTGCGCCCGTACGAGAAGTCGTGCAGGCACTGCGTACCGACCGAAAGCCGAGCGAAAGAGAGCGAACACATGTCCGAGAAAAAGGCGCCGCGCGATAGGGACGAAGAGACAGTTCAGTTCGGCGACGAGTTGCCGGTGCTCCCCATCCGCAACGCTGTGCTGTTCCCTGGCGCTGTGGCGCCCTTCGATGTGGGCCGCGAGAAGTCCGTCGCCCTCGTCGAAGACGTCGACAACTTCCCCGCGCCGGTCATTGCCATCTTCGCGCAGAAGGACCCCTCGACGGACGACCCCGGCGGCGATGACCTGCACCAGGTAGGCTGTGCCGCGCGCGTGCTCAAGGCGCTCAAGCACTCGAGCGGCAACTATTCGCTCATCCTGCAGGGCCTCACGCGCATCAAGCTCGACGATGTGTCGCAGACCGCTCCGTACCTCAAGGCCAAAATCAAGCGCCTCGAAGAGCCCACCATCGAGGACGACGAGGCCGAAGCGCTCAGCATGAGCCTCCGCGACATCGCCAAGCAGGTGATCCAGCTCATGCCCGAGCTGCCGCGCGAGGCCGGTTCGCTCATCGATTCCATCCAGGCCCCCGGCGCCCTCGCCGACTTGGTGGCCGCCAACCTCGATGCGCCGGTCGAAGAGAAGGCCGGCTTGCTCGAGACCATCGACGTCAAAGAGCGCATTCGCAAGGTGCTCAAGCTGCTTACGAGGCAGCTCGAGATCCTCAAGATGCGTGAGCGCATCAACTCGCAGATCAAAGAGGAGATGGGCAAGAACCAGCGCGAGTACGTGCTTCGCCAGCAGCTCAAGGCCATCAAAGAAGAGCTCGGCGAAGACGACGGCGATCAGGGTGATCTCGACGGCCTCGAAGAACGCATCGCCAAAGCCAACCTGCCCGCCGAGGCCGAGCAGGTCTCCAAGAAGCAGCTCAAGCGCCTTCGCAACATGCAGGTGGGCTCCGCCGAGTACACCGTGGTGCGCACCTACCTCGACTGGATCTTGGACCTGCCGTGGCACGTGCAGACCGCGGACAATCTCGAGATCGCCCACGTGCGCAAGATTCTCGACGAGGACCACTACGGCCTCGAGAAGGTCAAGAAGCGCGTCCTCGAATACCTTGCGGTGCGCAAGCTCAAGAAGGACAAGAAAGGCCCCATCCTCTGCTTGCTCGGCCCCCCGGGCGTTGGCAAGACCTCGCTCGGGCGCAGCGTGGCGCGGGCGTTGGGACGCAAGTTCCACCGCATCTCGCTTGGCGGCGTTCACGACGAGGCGGCCATCCGCGGCCACCGGCGCACCTATGTCGGCGCGCTCCCGGGCCAGGTCATCCAGGGCATGAAAAAGACGGGCACCATCAACCCGATCTTCATGCTCGACGAGATCGACAAGATCGGCCACGACTTCCGCGGCGATCCGGCGGCGGCGTTGCTCGAGGTCTTGGACCCAGAGCAGAACCACACCTTCGCCGATCATTACCTAGAGATCCCCTACGATTTGTCCAACGTGATGTTCATCGCGACGGCCAACGTGGCGGACCCCATTCCGGCGCCCTTGCGTGACCGTATGGAGATCCTGGAGATCCCGGGCTACACGCGCCGCGAGAAGATGGCCATCGCCATGCAGCACTTGATCCCGAAGCAGATCGAGGAGCACGGCATCACCAAAGAGCAGCTCAAGATCACCGAGAAGGCCGTCGACGTCGTCGTGGACTTCTACACCCGTGAAGCCGGCGTTCGTACCCTCGAGCGGCAAATGGCCAGCGTCATTCGTGGCGTTGCGGTCAAGATCGCCGAAGGCGATCTCACCCCGCGCGTCATCGAGAACGAAGACCAGATCCGTGAGTTCTTGGGACCGCAGCGCTTCACCAGCGAAGTGGCCGAGCGCACCAGCGAGACCGGCGTCTGCACGGGCCTCGCCTGGACGAGCGTCGGCGGCGAGATCCTGTTCATCGAAGCCACGCGCATGTACGGGTCGGGCAAGCTGCAGCTCACGGGCCAGCTCGGCGACGTCATGAAAGAGAGCGCCCACGCCGCGCTCTCCTATGTTCGCTCCAATGCCGAGCGCTTTGGCATCCCCAAAGACTTCTTGGAAAAGAGCGACATTCACATCCACATTCCCGCGGGCGCCATGCCCAAAGACGGCCCCAGTGCGGGCGTCACCATGTTCACGGCGCTCGTCTCACTGCTCACGGGCATCCGTGTGCGTCACGACGTCGCCATGACGGGTGAAATCTCGCTGCGCGGCCGGGTGCTGCCCATCGGCGGCCTCAAAGAGAAGGTGCTCGCCGCCCACCGCGCGGGCATCAAGCGCATCGTGGTGCCCGAACGCAACATGGCAGACCTCGAAGAGGTGCCCGCCGAGGTCATGAGCGATCTCGAGTTCATCTCGGCCACCAAGATGGACACGGTGCTCGAGGCCGCTCTCGAAGAGATGCCCAAGCCCAAGCCCGAAGAAAAAGCCGCGACGCCCAACTGAGGGTTTCATGAAAACCGTGCGAATTGGCCTGCTGGGCTGCGGCGTCGTGGGTGGCGGCGTGGTCCAGCTGGTGGCCGGCAACGCCCGCGCCCTCGAGGCGCGGGTGGGGGCGCCGCTCGAGATCGTTCGGGCTTTGGTGCGAGATCCGTCCAAAGAGCGCGTGAGCGAGCTCGACCGTAGCAAGCTCACGCAGGACCCTTCGCACATCGTCGACGCCAGCGACATCGACGTGGTCATCGAGGTCATGGGAGGCATCGAGCCGGCCAAGGACTTGCTGCTGCGTGCGCTGCGCTCGGGCAAACAGGTGGTCACGGCCAACAAGATGCTGCTGGCGGCGCACGGGCCCGAGCTCTTGCGCGTGGCGGCAGAGCACGCCGCAGACATCGGCTTCGAGGCCTCCGTTGGCGGTGGCGTCCCCGTCATTCGCGCGTTGCGGGATTCCCTCGTGTCGGACCGCATCGATCGCGTCGTCGGCATCATCAACGGCACGTCCAACTACGTGCTCACGCGAATGCTCGCGGCGGGACTGTCGTTTGCGGCGGCGGTCAAAGAAGCCCAAGACAAGGGCTACGCCGAGGCGGACCCCACGCTCGACGTCGGCGGACACGACGCCGCGCACAAGCTGGTGGTGTTGGCCATGCTGGCCTTTGGGGCCCAGGTGGCGCACGAGCAGGTGCCTACCTTTGGTCTCGAAGACATCGAGCCCGTCGACCACGCGTTTGCGTCCCGTTTCGGTTTTGTCATCAAGTCCCTCGCCATTGGCAAAGACCACGGCGACAGCATCGAGCTGCGCGTGCATCCGTCGCTGGTGCGCAAAGACCGCGTGCTGGCGAACGTGAGCGGGGTGCTCAATGCCGTGCTCATCGAGGGGCGTGCGTTGGGCCCGTGTCTCTTGTCCGGCCGCGGCGCTGGCGATTTGCCTACGGCGGTCAGTGTGGTGGCCGACGTCGTCGACGTGGCCCGGGCCAAGCTCTCTGGGGTCACGGGCCTCACCTCCAAGAGCTTGCAGCTCACGCGCAAAAAGCTCATGCCGCTGTCGGACATCACGTCGCGGTACTATCTGCGGTTCCAGGTGTTCGATCGTCCCGGCGTGCTCGCCTTCATCACCGGTGCCTTGGGGCGCGAGGGCGTGTCCATCGAGCAGCTGGTGCAGGACGGCGGAGGCGACTCCGCGGGCCATGCGGTGCAGGTCGTCATGCTCACGCACGAGGCCAACGAGGGTGCGGTGGCCCGGGCCCTCGGCAGCATCGATGCGAGCGACTTCATCAAGAGCAAGACCCGCCTCATTCGCGTGGGCGACTGAGGTCCGGGCGAGCGCCCGAGCTCACTTGTCGGTGACGGCGCAGCGGTCATATACCTGCACCTGAGGCGTGAACGCCCGCGGGTGCGCGGCGAACTTCGTGGGGCACAGGTGCACGTGGTACCGGTCCGCCAGCAGCAGCTCCGTCTTGGACCGGACGTCGTGAAAGTGGCCGTTTTGCGCGTCGAAGGCCGACTCGTCTGGGGTGCTGCCGTCGAGTTCCGTGCAGCCCAAGACCAGGGCCCCGTCGCACATCACTCCGTAGAGCTCGATCTCCGCAGCACCGGGGATGCTCGTGCTGACGATGCCCGCCTGCGCAAGCACCTCGAGGGGCCCCTTGCTGGTGGCGTGATAGTGGTACGCGCCGCCGGGGGCGGGGTGCGCCGCGTAGTCGTCAAAGGTGTACTTCTCGTTTTCGATGTCGTCGCCCGGGGCGGCAAGGGGGTTGAACAGGATGACGCTGTCGAGGGCCACGCCCGCGGGCCCCATCTTGTAGTTCACGCTGGAGGTTGCACCGGTTGCCTGGCCGTTCACTAGCTCCGCTGTGACCACCAGGTTGGCTTTTTTTGCCGGGGCCACCGGGAGCGAGATGGTCACGTTCTGTGCCGTCAGTAGATTCGGATTGGCCTTGTACTGGGCACCTCGGGACGTATCGAAAGGCGCGTAGTTGGCGTTGCCCACGCCGTAGTAGTTGCTCGGGTGCGGAGGCAGTCCTTTCGTCGTGATGACAACGTCCGTGCCGCTCATGCGAATGTCTGCGCAACGGAAGTAGCTCCGGTAGAACGCCGGGACATCGCCATCGACGGTCCCTCCGCAGTTGCCCAGGGTGAGTCCGCTGGTACCCACGGTGCCGCCGTCGACGGCGCTTTGGGCACCATCCACGGCGGTCTGACCACCATCGGACGCAGCGTCGTTTGCGGGGTTGCTCGCCGTCACCGTCTCGCCAGCACAGGCAAAGATGCTGGACACCAGGGTGAGCGACGAGGAGACGACGAGGGCAACCTTGAGTTGGTCGAGTTTCATGTGTGGGCGGGCCCAAGGTGCACATCGCGTACCGCACACCAAAGCCATCCAGGGGCGCATGTTCTGCAGAGATTTGTGCCCCAAGCGGCTTGGGGCTCCGAGCCGTCGTCCCAATCTTGGGACGACCGTCCCCTAGGGGACCAAGTCCACTTGGGCCACGCTGGTGTAGCCGCCGCCCAAAAATCGGGCCGCCTGTTCGGCAAAGCTCTTGGGAAGGTCGGTGACCAATAGCTCAACGTT
Source organism: Polyangiaceae bacterium (assembly GCA_044358965.1). Classification (GTDB taxonomy): domain Bacteria; phylum Myxococcota_A; class Polyangia; order Polyangiales; family Polyangiaceae; genus SXNL01. The sequence goes on along the minus strand of JBIKNA010000024.1, from coordinate 1,132 downwards.
GCCGGGCGTGCGCCCTGGGTTCTCGAGGCCTCGATCGCGCAAGAACGTAACGACGTCTTGGGCCGTGGCCGCCGCACTGTCGACGACGGTGACGTCGGGGCCGCAGTGTTCTGTTGCCTTTTGCTGGATGACCGGCCGCAGCAGCGGATAGTGCGTGCAGCCAAGCACGATGACGTCGACCTTGGCGCGGGCCAGGGGCGCCAGGTATCGATCGAGCACCAGCTCGGGTACGGGGCCGTCGACCCAGCCCTCTTCGGCCAACGGCACGAGCAGCGGTGCGGCCTGCCCGATGGCCTCGGCGCGGGTGGATGCGCTTGCGATGGCACGGATGTATGCACCGGACGCAATGGTGCCTGGCGTGGCCAAGACGCCGATCTTGCCCGTCCTTGAGGCTTCCACCGCGGCGCGGGCACCGGGCTCGATGACACCGAGAATGGGAAGATCGAGCTCGACGCGTAGGCGCTCTGGTGCCACGGCGCTGACCGTGTTGCAGGCGATGACGATGGCCTTCACCTTGCGGGAGACAAGGTGCTTGGCGCAGGCGAGCGCGTAGCGCACCACAGTTTCGGGCCCCTTGGTTCCGTAGGGAACCCGGGCGGTGTCGCCCAAATAGATGATGTCCTCGTGCGGGAGCACGCGACGTAGCTCGCGTACCACCGTAAGCCCACCGAGCCCCGAGTCGAACACCCCGAGCGGGGCTTGAGGGCGCGCAGGCTGCGTCATGTGCCTTTGCCGAGCAGCAGATCGAGCACCGCCATGCGGACGGCCACGCCGGACTCGACCTGGTCGAGGATGACACTCGCGGCTCCGTCGGCGATGGCCGGATCGAGCTCGACGCCACGGTTGATGGGGCCCGGGTGCATGACGATGGCGTCGGGTTTGGCATGCGCGAGAGAGCGCGCATTGAGCCCGAAGGTGCGGCTGTACTCTCGCGTCGTGGCCATCATGGCCCCCACGAGACGCTCCGTTTGGATGCGCAGCATCATGACCACGTCGGCCCCGGCGATGGCTGAGGTGAGCTCGTGGTGCACGGTGACGCCGTGGCCCAAGACTTCGGCGTTGGCCGGAAGCATGGTGCGCGGACCGCACAAGCGAACGTGGGCCCCCATTTTGCCGAGCAGCAGCGCGTTGG
>JBIKNA010000248.1:0-10232 GCA_044358965.1 Polyangiaceae bacterium | reverse complement strand
CAATCGAGCGGTGCGCCCAGCAAGTGCAGCTGCGAGGCGAGCTGCGTGAAGAGCGCCAGCGAGTGGAGCTCTTGCACCGCCCGGGCCTCCCATAGCTCCGCGGCCGCTTGCAACGCCTTGGGTTCGTGCTGGCCGCGATGGAAGGCAGACCAGTCCACGACGCCCTTTCGGGGCAACACGATCTGCTCGTGAACGTCGGTGAGCGTCAGCGGCTCTGCGCTGATCCGTAGCAGCGGGAACGTCGGCGACGTGGCCACCCCGGCGCTATTTGGTTGGTGGCTTCGGCGGGGCCACGGGTTGGCTGGCAGTCGGGCCGGGCGGGCGTGAGTTGATGTGTTTGGGCAGCTCCGGCCGGGGCGGGCGTGAGTTGATGTGTTTGGGCAGCTCCGGCCGGGGCGGGGGCGAGTTGACGTGCTTGGGCAGCGGCGCGGCTTCGTCTCCGCCCCCATCCGTCGCTGCGGTGGCGGGGCCGGCGTCCGTCGTGTTCGTGGCCACGGGGGCAACGCTCGCGGCCGGCGGTGCGGTCACCGAGGCCGTTGGGGGTGGCGCGTTGATGTGCGGGTTTCCGTCGCGCGGCGGCTCACTCGTGGCTTGAGAGTTGCCACACGCGGGGGCAGAGACGCCGAGCCCAACGAGGGCCAAGCCTTGGGTCAGCCGTGCCAGGCGCGCGAGTCGCGAAGGATTCATGCCGCGGAGCGTACCCTGCGCCTTCGCGGGATGTCACGGGTCCCGTCGACCGCGCTACTTGGGGCAGTTGTAGTCGCTGTCGGGCGGACAAGTGACACCACCGTCGCGCTCGGCCTGGCGCACGGACCCGAAGCGTGCCTGCGTGGCGCGGAACGCCATGGCCGTAGAGATTCCGTCGCAGGGCGTCGGCAAGCCATCCTTGGTGAGATCGGCGTGGATGTCGCGAAACTTGCAGACCGTGGACCTCGTGACCCCCAACGAGAGCGCGCTCTGGCACAGCGCCTTTCCGGGGCTAAAGGGATCGTTGAAGAGCCCGGCGACTTTGAGCACGTCTTGCGGGGGCACGCGTCCGACAACTTGGCCGTCGACGAGCCGATAGAGGCCCTGGGGGGTCTTGATGATGCGAGCCACCATGTATCCGCCGCGGATGTCGAGCCGCGCGGTGGGACCAAGGCTTGGTATCGCCACCGGAAAGTCGACCCGGGTCACGAGCACCCCGTCAACGACGTAGGCATCGTCGTCAGGCGCGATAGGCTTGCAAGGGTCTGCGGGGTCGCCGCAGTTGGTACCAACGGGCGGGCCTCCGCCCTGCAAGCCATCGGGCGACACGGACCAGATGTCTTGCCCGTCGAGCTTGGGCAGCGGCGGTGTTGGTGTTCGCACCGGATCCGGGCCCCCGTCGGGCAACTGGACCTGCGTGCCGGTGGAGACAACAGCCCAGGCACGCACTTTCGTGTCGTTCTTGCCACCGTTGTAGTTCTCGATCACCGTCACGATGCCGGCGCGCCCGTTTTCGATGTCGGCGCTCAGTTCCGACGTGAACGCCGTGTCGCCAAAGCCCTTGAGCATGCGCGCGAAGCCATTGTCCCGACCCCCGGGGCCGTCGCACTGTGCCGTCAGGTCGACGTTCTCTGGCGGGGTACAGGATGCCGTGCCCGGACAGGTCGCCGTGTTGTCGAGATCGTAGCCTAGGGTGCCTTCGGTGACCCCGCCGTCGCCGTCCGGCAGTGGGCTCGCCCAGTCCGTGGCCAAAACGATACGCAGGTCTTCGGTGCCATCGTCAATCGTGGGCCGCGCAGGCACCTTTGCGAGCGTGGGGCCGGCGTCGATGCTCGTCTCTTGGCCTGCGTCCACCGGGGTCCCCACGACGTCCGCAGAGGCGTCGGGTGCTGCACCCCGGTCGACGCCGTATTGCACAGTACACGCAAGCCAAGTGGCCAAGGTGGCCGCGAGCGCAGGGAGCAAGAGGACGCGAGTACGACGCACGCCCCGATGTTACCCCAAGCGCGCCCACAACGGCACGCGCAGGGGCACTAGACTGCTTCCACGAAGACTTCGCGGTCTTTGGCGCCGTTGGCCGGGCCCACAAGGCCCCGCCGCTCCATGGTCTCGACGATACGGGCGGCGCGGTTGTACCCCAGGCCCAGCTTGCGCTGCAGCCACGAGGTCGAACACCGTCGGGTCTCCGACACCAGGCGCACGGCCTGGTCGTACATGGCGTCCTGCTCGCCATCGTCCTCGTCGGCGCCACCCTCTTCGTCGTCCCGGGGCTTCAGGATGTTCTCGTCGTACACGGGCTCGCCTTGCTTGCGCAGGTGGTCCGTAACGAGCTGCACTTCTTCTTCGCTCACCCAAGGGCACTGCACGCGCTTGGTCTCGTTGGTGCCATTCAGCTTGATGAGCATGTCGCCGCGTCCCAGCAAGTGTTCGGCGCCCTGTTCGTCCAAGATGGTGCGGCTGTCGATCTTTTGCGCCACGCGGAATGCCACGCGCGTCGGAAAGTTCGCCTTGATCATGCCCGTGATGACGTCGACGCTGGGGCGCTGGGTGGCCAAGATCACGTGCATGCCCGCGGCGCGGGCTTTTTGCGCCAAGCGCGCCACGGCGGTCTCCACCTCTTTGCCCTGCTGCATCATCAGGTCCGCGAACTCGTCCACCACGATGACGATGAACGGCATGGCCTCCGGCAGCGGCGCCTCTCCGCCTTCGCCCTCGCGAGCGGCCACAGCGTCGGAGAAGCCATTGTGGTCTTTGGCCATCACCACCGCCGCGTTGGGGTTCTTGACCTCGCCCCGCGCCACTTTGCCAACCCACGCATTGTAGGTGCCGATGTTCTTGGTGCCGGCGTCGGCGAACAGCTGGTACCGCCGCTCCATCTCGTCCACGGCCCACTTCAGCGCCGTGGCCGCTTGTTTCATGTCCGTGACCACGGGCAGCAGCATGTGCGGGATGCGATCGAAGGGCGCAAGCTCGACGACCTTGGGGTCGATCATGAGCATGCGAAGCTCTTCGGGCGAACGCCGGTACAAGAGCGAGGTCAACATGACGTTGAGCCCGACGCTCTTGCCCGCGCCGGTGGCGCCGGCCACGATGACGTGCGGCATGCTGGCCAGGTCGGCGTACACAGGGTTGCCGACGATGTCGCGACCGAGCACCACGGGCAGCGGCACATCCAGGCTCTGGAAGCGGCGGTCCTCTACCAAGTCCCGAAGGTTGACGGGCATGCGCCGCTCGTTGGGCAGCTCGAAGCCAATGCGGTTCTTGCCCGGAATGGGCGCCACGATGCGCACCTTCTTGGCCAGCGCCAAGGCGAGGTCGTCGGCGAGCGATGCCACACGAGACACCTTGGTGCCGGCCACCGGTGACACCTCGAAGGTGGTGACCACGGGGCCCGGGTGGATCTCTTCGACGGTGCCCACAACCTTGTAGTCTGCAAGTGTCTTGACGAGCAGCTCGGAGCTGCGGCGCAGGCCCACCTCGTCGATGACCATGCTCGGGTCGTGTTTGGCGGGCACCAAGAAATCGATGGAGGGCAGCAAGAACGCCCGGGGGCCGGCCTTGGTCTTCAGGCGCTCTTTGACCGGCGCCACCTTCTCGAGGGCCGCGGACGTGTCCACGATGGTGGGCCCGTCTTCCACGGCCTCGGCTTTCTTCTTTTTGCCGCCGCGGCTCTTGGGCGCCGGGGCCTCGGTCACCAGCACGCTGGCGTCCACCTCGACGGGCGCTTTGGCCTCGGCCTCGTCGTCTTCTTCCGCCGCGGCCTCCGAAGTGTCTTCGTCGTCGTGTTGCGCTGAGTCCGGCTCTTCGCCGTCTTCTTCGTCGACCCCTGCGGCGGCCGCTGCTGCCGCGGCTTCGGCCTCGCGTTCGGCCTTGGTCTTGCGCTTCTTTCGCGCGCGTTTGCCCGCCTCGGCGGCGGCGTCGGTGCCACTCGCCGGTGGGGCCACATCCAGGGGCTCCGGCGTCGCGTCGAGACCACCGGCCAACACCAGATCATCGTCGTCGTCCGGGGGCAAGACGGCGATCTGGGCGTCGTCGTGGTTCTGCCGGTCGATGAGCGGCTCCGGCGTTTCCGCCGCGCGCTTCTGCCGCTCGACGTCTCGTGCGGTGCGCCAGGCACCAGCGAGCCTTGCGAAGCCCGTGCGAACCAGCTCCACACACGCGCGGCTAGTGCGCTCGACGCCCTGCACCAGCGCGATGAACGAGAAGGTGGCCCGGGCGATGAGCAGGAGCGCCAGCAGCGCGAAGCCCACCAAGAACGATCCCACCGTCGAGAACAGCGAACGCAGCAGCTCGCCAAAGAGCTCGCCGAACATGCCGCCGGCGGCGTGTTTGCCAAACGCCAGCTTCTGCGGCCAACCCACCTGCACCATGGCGGCCGCCAAGATCACGAGCACCACGTCGCCGGCGACGCGCGTTGGGGTGAGCAGGCTCTTCTTGCCTCGCACGAACGGCACGCCCAGCAGCACGGCCTCGAGCGGGAAGGCCCAGGCCACGACGCCGCACAGGCTCACGAGCCCCCGGGCGAAGGCTTCGCCCACGCTTCCCACCCAGTTGGGGCCGGTCACCTTGGCGGCTTCGTCCAACACCGGGGCGCTGCTCGCAGGCTCTCCCTGGTACGAAGCGAGCGCCAAGATCAGAAAGACCGCGAGGGTCCAAAACAGAAGTGCGGCCACTTCGCGACCGCGGGCCGTGTGCGCCGCGCCAGCACCCAAGATGGCCGGAGCGCGGCTGTTGGCCGGCAGTCCGGGCTTGGGCCCCAGGGCAGGTTCGGTGAGCGGGGAGCGACGTGGCGTGAAGAGGGGGAACGCCATTCTTACTTGTACCTACATGTGACGCTAACGTGCGCCAATGTATGTGGTCAATGTTTCTCCGGCGACTGTGGGCCGCTCTGGCCGCCGGAAAGGCTTCACCTTTTCCCGATGCCGCGACTGCCGCTCGAATGGACACGAAAGACTTGGGTAGGGGGGGCCGGTCGGCGTAGCATCGGGCCGTTTTTCGTGTGTTGGGTCTCCCCTTGCTCCGTTCACGGGCCGGGGGGCGGAAGGCCCGCTTTCCCGTAAGGACGATTCCATGTCTCTTTCCAAGCAGCGCCCTCAGGTCATGGCTGCAATGTTCGCCCTAACGTTCGCGGGTATCGCGCCGTCCCTCGCCGGATGCCGCGTGGCCGACACCGACATTCGACGCTGGGAGGCCACCGAGCGTGGCCCCGCCAAGCTGGTGGCCGTGGTCACCCACGACAAGTACAGCTGGGAGCTCCGCGTCAGCGCGGCGCTGTCTCTTGCGCGCATGCCTCCCCGCGGTGGCCAGCGCAAGGGCATCGGCTACCTCGTCGACAAGTACAAAGACGAAGAGGGCGTCACCCGCGAGGGCGCGCTCACGGTGCTGTCCGACGAAGCCCGCAAGACCATCGTCAACGGCATGGCGCCCGAGCTCATCAAAGAGATGCAGAAGGCGCCCCCCACCCGCGACGAAAAGACCGGCCGCGTCGCGCCGGATCCGACGGTCCCTTACAAAGACATCGCCTTTGCCATGCTCTCGCACGAGCCCACGCTCGTCAGCGACGACAAGACCAAGGCCGAGCTCACCCAGGCGCTCATCGCGTGGTCGCAAAACGGCTTCGAAGAGCGCATGGAAAACGGCTCCCAGCAGTTTGGCGTCGAGCAGATGCTGCGCTTCTTGGGCTCCCCCAGCGTCAAGGGGCTGCCCTCGCTCATCAACGAGAAGGCGTACCGCATCGATCGCATCGCGGGCCTGGTGGCCGACTTGGGCGACGACGACACCAAGAAGCGTGCGTCCGAAGCCATGGTCACCCTCGCCAAGAAGATCCTCAGCAAAGAGTGGCTCGACGAGCAAACCAAGATCGTCAAAGAGCACAACGCCAAGAGCAACACCAAGGCCACCGACGAGCAGGTCGGCGTGCAGGTGCAGAAGATCCAGGACCGACGGCTCAACGAAGAGATCTTCCCCGCCATGAAGAAGGTGGGCGGGCGCCCAGCCGTGGAGTTCTTGCTGGGCTTTGCCGGCGAACCCAAGAACGGTGACGACCGGCGCAAGACGGCGCTGGCTGCGCTCGAGGGCCGCGTCGACAAGAACAGCACGCAGGATCTCGATCGCGTGTTCGCCGTCGCCAAAGACGACGCATCCACAGACGCCATTCGTGACGTTGCGTTTCAGCGCCTCGGCGAGTTCCCCAAAGAGCAAATCACGCCGCGGCTCTACCAGCTGTTCGAGGCCAAGAAGTGGAAGGTGCGTTGGGTTGCGGCGTCGCTGCTGCTCAAGACCATCACGCCCAAGCAGCTGCCCGAGTTCTTGAAGAGGCTGCCCGCCAGCAACACCGTCAAGATGGGCATGACCGAAGGTCTGTCCTACGGCGGCATCATCGCCAAGATGGACGTTCCGTCGGGCGAACCCAAGCCGCACGACTTGCTCTTGCCCTACCTCACGGGCAAAGACTTCGGCGCCAAGATGGTGGCCATCGGGTACTTCTACGAGGGCAAAAAGGCCGATCAAGCCGCGCTCAAGCCCGTCGAAGAAGACAAGACCGCCGTGCCCAAGTGCGACAAAGAAGACGACTGCCAGTGGCATTGCGAGGTGCCCAAGGCGCCGGGCAGCAAAGAGAACGAACTTAAGGAAGTGGCCACGGTCTCAGACCTCGTGCGCCTGTGTGTGCTTCCCACCATGACCAAGTAGCGAGCGAGGCTATTTTCGCGCCAAAGTCGCGATCTCTGCCTCCCACCTGTACAGTGGAGCTTCGGCCTCCAACAGCAGCTCCGCGGGCTCGCAGTTTGCGGGCTTTCACAAAAAACGCTTCTTGCCTCGCGCGGATGAGCGATACTTTTGAGCGCTCCCCTTTCGGGGAACAACCAGCACACCAATGAGCTCGGATCCCAACAAGAAAAGCGCCCGCACGTTCCAGTGTCGCGATGTGCTCTGGGAGACCTTCGAGCAGATGGCGCGCGAGCTCGAGTGCAGCGTCGACTACCTCATCAACGAGGCCATGAAGCAGTACGCTCGGCAGCGCAGCTACGGCGGCGCGGGTGCGAGCGGAGGCGGCACCGCGCGTTCGCAACCGTACTCCGGTGGACGTGAGAGCCAAGGTGGCTTCCCCAGCGCACCGCCGCCGTCCATGGGGCCACCCCAACGCAATCTCGCGCCGCCGCCGCCGCCCGCGCGATCGAGTGGTGGTTTGCCGCCGCCGCCCGCCCGCGGCAACAGCTTGCCTGCGCCGCCGCCCCCCATGCGCACCGGAGGTGGCTTCGCGCCGCCGCCACGCACCGTCGGCATGACCGCAGCCCCCATGGGGCGCCCGCCCACCACGCAGTCCGTGTCTCGCAGCGCGCCGCCGCCGGTGCCGCCGGATCGCGCCAGCATGCGCCCGCCCACCATGAACGGTGGCTACGCCCAGGCACAGACCGGCACGCTCAGCTGCTTCTATCAAGGCGACAAAGTGGCCGTCACCAAAGACCGCTTCGTCATCGGGCGTGGCAAACAGTCCAGCGACCTCACGCTCAAAGACCCGAACGTGTCGCGACAGCACGCCATGATCGAGTACCAGAACGGCGTCTACTTCATGGTCGACATGGGCTCCACCAACGGCGTCGAATACAACGGCCAGCGCATCGCCCGAAAGCAAATCGCCGAGGGTGACGTGTTCCGCATTTGTGATCACGACCTGCGCTTCACCTACCGCTGAGCGCTTGTTCGCCGCATGAAGCCAATGGGCAAAGAGGGCCGCGCGTATGCCAGGCTTCCGATGCTCGATGCCGTGCGAAAAGAGATCGAGACGTGCACGTTTTGCCCAAAGCTGTGTCGCACGCACTGCCCGGTCTCTAACGCCGAACCCAAAGAGACCCTGACGCCCTGGGGCAAGATGGCTTCGGTGCACATGTTGGGCAGCGGCGCAGTGTTGCCCCACGAAGAGCAATCCTTCGCGGCGCCGGCCTGGGCATGCACCGGCTGTGGCGCGTGCAAGTCCTCCTGCGATCACAAGAACGACGTGGCGCCCACGCTCGGTGTCGCCCGGGCTCAGCTCTTTGCCCAGGGCCTAGAACCCCAAGGCGCCCGGCGTGTGGCCAACGGGTTCTCTGCCCACGACGCCCGGGTGCGCGCGGCGGTACACTCCCTTGGGGTGCAGGGCGACGGCGTCCGCATGTTTCTCCCGGGATGCATGTATGTTCTCCGGTTCCCCCAGCAGACGAACGACGCGCTGACGGTTGCGCAGGCCTTGGTGCCAGGGGTCTCGGTGGTGCCGGGCTGTTGCGGCATGCCCCTCGGCATGGCCGGCGATGCGCAGGCGGCCCATGCCCACGTCGACCGCTTGCGCAGCGAAGTCCGCGGCGCCCGTGAGCTCGTGGTCGGCGATGCGGGCTGTGCCGTGTTCTTGCGCGACAAACTCGATGTGCCGGTCACCACCTTGGTGCAGGTGGCCTACGCGCAGCTCGAGCGCTTTGCCTCGCCGGCGCAGGCCCAAGACCCGGTGCGCTACCACGACCCGTGCCAGCTTTCCCGGGGGCTGTCGGTGTACGAGGAGCCCCGGGCGCTGCTCGCCCGCGTCACCGGTGCGCGGCCTCTGGAGTTCACCAAACATCACGAGCACGGGGCCTGTGCCGGTGGCGGAGGCTTGCTGCCCAGCACCATGCCCGAGGTCAGCCGCGGTATCGCCCAAGAGCGGGTTCGGGAACACGAGGCTCTTGGCGGCGGCACCGTCGTCACAGCTTGTGCGTCGAGCTTGCACTCGCTGCAACGCGCCGGGGCGCACGCCGTGGATCTGGCGTCGCTGCTGGCCGCGAGCCTTGGCGATCCCGAGGCGCCGTGACCGCCCGAGTGTCTTTGGCGCCGGCCCCGCCGCCGCGCAAGACCGTTGCGACGCGGGTGTTGGTCTCTTTCGCCGTGGTGCTCATCGCCTTTGCGGTGACCGTGGGCTTCAGCATTGTGGGCCAACGGCAAGCCGCGGTGGGGGCCGAAGAGCTGGCCAAAGGTTACATGCCCGTCGCGCTTCGCCTGGGCGAGCTGCGCGCCGTTCAGGCCACGCTCTCGTCGCTCATCGAGCAGTCCCCCACCGAGCGCGACCCTTCGGCGCGCATCACACTGGAGATGCTGCTCAAGGTGCGTCGCGCCGCGTTTGCCGAGGCGAGGGCTGCGGTGGCCAAAGACATGCGTGATTTCGGCAGCGACGAGACCCGCGAGCTGGCTCTGTTGCTGACCGGCGAAATCGAAGGCATCGAGGCATCTCTCGCCGGTGAGCGGCTCGCCTTCGATCGCCTGCTCGACGCTCGGGAGCGGGGCGACTTCGACGCCTCGCAGCGCGCGCTCTTGGCCATCATGCCCATGGAGATTGACTGCACCCGTCGCCTGCGAGGGGTGTCCGATCGCATCGCCGCGGCCATGAATCGCATTGGCCAGCAAGCCGAGGCCCGGGAGCGGCGCGCCATTGGCCTTCTGGCCGGTACCGGCACGCTCACCGTGGCCCTCGGCGTGTTCGTGTCGCTCCACACGCGACGTCTGTTGCGGCCCTTGGCCCGGGTCACCGAGCGCGCCCGGGCCGTGGCGCGGGGCGACCTCACGCCCCAAGAGCCGCTGGCCACGGACGACGAGATCGGCGACCTCTCCGTTGCCTTCGAGGGCATGGTCGAAGGCGTGGCCCGGGCCCAATCCCTCGCCGTGTCCAACGAGCGCTTCGCTGCCATCGGCAAGATGGCAGCGCACGTCACGCACGAAATTCGCAACCCCTTGTCGAGCATCTCTCTCAACATCGAGCTGCTCGAAGAAGAGCTGGGCAAAGATCCGGGCGAGCGCCAACAAGAAGAGACCCGGGCGCTTGTTTCGTCGGTCACGCGGGAGCTCGGGCGCCTGGAGCAACTGTCCGAAGAGTACTTGCGGCTCGCGCGCCTGCCGCAGCCGCGCATGGAGGCCGATGACGTCGTGTCGTTGGTGCGAGAGATCGCTCAGTTCGTGGCCCCAGAGATGCTGCGTGCAGGATGCAACATCGAGCTGCACGTGCCTACGGCGTTGCCCAGTGTGCTCTTCGACGAAGCCCAGATTCGCCAGGCGCTCTTGAACCTGCTGCGCAACGCCCGGGAGGCCATGCCCGACGGCGGTGTCATCGACGTCGTGCTCACCGGCGAAGGCATGGGCGTCGTCATAGCGGTTTCGGACCGCGGCGCGGGGATCCCCGAGGCCATTCGCGCGCGGGTGTTCGACCCGTTCTTTTCGACCAAGGGGGAGGGCACGGGGTTGGGGCTTGCGATCACGCGGCAGATTTTGGA
>JBIKNA010000247.1:0-10250 GCA_044358965.1 Polyangiaceae bacterium | reverse complement strand
GCCTTTGGGTCCGTGAATCCACGATGCACCGAGGTCAATCGGCAGGCCGCCGCCCCAGTTGCGATCCGTGAAGATGCGTCCGCCCATGCGGTCCCGCGCCTCGAGAACGATCACGCTCCGCTTGTCGGCCACTAGCTCCCGCGCGGCGGCCAGGCCCGCCACGCCAGCGCCGATGACGAGCACGTCGCAGCGAAGATCACGCCCACCGGTAGCGCCCGACGTGACGGCCGAGGGCGAAGCGTTTTCGTGGGCACGATCGCGACGGCACGCGGCCAGCGACAGCGCAGCGAGGGCCCGCAGGAGGTCGCGTCGATTCATGACACAAGTCTAGGCGAGGTGACTCTGGCGTTGCCACGCGCGGGCGGATCTCTTTGGTCGACGCCACTGGCGCTTGCATGAGCATCGAGCGCGCCTCGTCCATGTGCGCGAGGCATCGCTTCGGACCGTGGCCTGGTGCCTCGCGCAGCGCTGCCGTGGGGACCAAATGAAATGGATCGTCGCGGCGCTCCTCGTGGGCGCTGATTTGGTCCCATCGTGTGGACGCAGGGTCGTCATGCGCTCCCCGGCGGACGATGCGGCGGGCACTGAATACGGCACCTGGTGGTCCCGCGATCTCGCATGGATCACCGCGGCCCCAGTCTCCTGTGAGAGACATACCTACATCCTGCGCCAATTTGCTCGTTCCGCTCCGGACGGAGATTGGAACGCCGGCTGCAATGAGCTGTTGCGCTCCCATGCTCAACTCCCGCCGCACCTGGTTCAGTCTCGCCGCTCTCGCTCTGGCCGTGCTCCCCGCTGCATGTGCCCAAGACCCTTCCGAGGACGACACCTCCGAGGACGAGCTGATCAACCTGAACCAGCCTGCCATGAGCAAGGCTCGGCTCGACGCGGCTATCCAGGGTGGTCAGATCCGCAACCTCGACAGGGTGCCCGCGGCGCTGCCCAAAGACTTCCTGATCAACTTCACGCTCAAACACGGCAAGCTGCGTACCGGCGAGCGTGGTCACTTGGTCGAACGTGACGTGAGTCAGAGCTCGGACCCGCTGGCCCCGCGCGTGATCATGTGGGACGAGCGCAGCGGGTTCACCATCAGCTACAACGGCGGCACCCCCGGTCAGACGGCGGGGCAGCGCCTGGACGTCCGAGAGTTCGACGCGACCACCAAAAAGTTTCGGCTGCTCGGCCTCGACTTCAACGGCAACGGAGCGCCCGTATACAAGACCGACGCTGAGCTTCCGGCGGCCGACAAGTGCGCGCGTTGCCATGGCCCCGCGGCGCGCCCCATCTTCAGCATGTACCCCGACTGGCCGTCTTTCTACGGCTCCGACAACGACGAACTCACCAACATGAGCCGCGAGGTACAGAAGATCGAAAGTGCAGACTACATGCGCTTTCGCAATGCCGTCGAGGCCCAGCGTTTGCCGCGCTACCTGCCGCTCTTCGACAAGGCCAACGTGCCCGCGCAGCTCCGCGGCAAGCCGCTTTACCCCACGTACCCCTACCGTCCGGATCACTCCGAGGTGGGCAACGATCCGTCGCGTTCGTTCGCGTTCCGCCCGTCGCTACGCTTCGGCATCTTGATGAACCGGCAGATGGCCGTGGCGGCGATGCAACAGATCTCCACGCACCGAAACTACGCCAAGTACCGCGCGCTGTTCTTGCACGATCTGTTGCAGTGCCGCTGGCCCAGCGCCCAGTCGTTCCAGAGCTCCGGCTGGTCCGAGGCCGTCAAGAGCACCCTCGGTCGTGCGCCGCGCACCGTGTCCAACGGCCGCACCATGCACTACCGCGACATGCTCAAGCTCTTCGATCTCGACGTGCGCGACATCGACATTCGCTACTCGTACAACCACGAGGGCTACGCCAACGATGACGCGTCGAACAACGTGATGGCCACGGGCTACATGGGCGACAGCTACTGGAACTCGTACTTCGACGGCAGCGCCACCATCGACGAGCTGCTCGCCATGGCCGTGTACAAAGACCTCTCCGCAGACCCCGCCTTCGCCAACATCCGGGGCCTCATCACCAACCCCGACGGCCTGGTGGTCAAGTACGAGCGGCGCGCCGAGCGCTTCAAGTTCGACGAGAACTTCTTCCGGCAAATGGACCGGTTCGGCCAGTGGATCCCCATCCCGTACCCGCAGGCGATCCTGAACGACAAGCACCACCGCGAGGGTTACCCCAGCACCTACAGCTCGCAGCACAACAACCTTTGCCGCGCCCTCGAGGCCAAGCTCGCAAGCGGCACGGGCAGCAACAACAACGGCGGTGGCAACGGCGGAACCCCAGGCACCGTCAGCGCGGGCAGCACCTGCGCCCCGGGCTGCGTGTACTCGAGCTTCTGCGTCGACCGCAACGCAACGGCCAAGCGCTACACGGCCACCGACGGCAGCAAGGTGATCTGCGTGAAGTCCGGCAGCTGCGGGTCGGAATGCGCCGTGCCCTGAGGGCGGAGCGTACGAACGGGCAACCGGCAACCTGGCGCCCGGCACGCAGACGGCCAAGCACCAGCGCGCGGCCGACACTGATGTAACTGCACGCAACCAAGGAACATTTCGCAAGAACCGCGATGGCGCGCGCGGTCACTTGCAGATGTAGGCGAACATGCCACACTTCCGTATGTCGTCCCGATCGGTACTTCTCGCGTTGGCCGTGGCGCTCTCGGTCGCCCCCACCGTGTCGGGCTGCGCCGAAGAGCCGGAAGACGAGGAGGCCGAAGAGAGCGAGGCGGAGCTCGGTGCCCGCTTCAGCGCCGTCAGCATCGGCAGCGCGCGGACGTACAACGCCTTCGCCACCGAAGGCGGCGGCTTTGGCCAAGCCGGGCGCTCCATGAAGTTTCTGGTCGACGCGCGGAACCCCGGCGCCAAGAAAGCCTACTTCATCAACGCGAACTACACCGTGGCGGGCAAGACGCCGGAGTACGTCAAGTACCACTACAACTTCGCGCAGAAGCAGCTTGGCATCACAGATTCCAACACGCAGTTCAACGACAGCACGTACTTCACCGACGCCAAGCGGTTCTACGCTGGCACCATTCAGACGTACCAGTTGGCCGATGGGCAACCGCCGGTCTACGCCGTGCAGCTCTACCCCGACGACGTGATTCACGATGGCGGCATCGTCGAGCTGGTGAAGGTGCTGCGGCAGCAGTTCAAGATCCCCGGTGCACGAATGATGTTCGTTGCCGGTGGGCCGCAGCAGACCTTCGGCAGCGTCAGGGCGCAGCTCACGGCGCTTGGCTACGAGGCCATGACCATCGAACAGGTGCTGGGCGGCGTGAAGTACCTGCCGCTGAACCCCGGCGAGGCCTGGGGCTACCTGCGCATCTTCCCGCAAAACCAAGGCGACTTGCGCCCCACGGACATCGTGGTGTTCGACGAGTTACCGCTCGACCTGTCGGTGGTGGCCGGAACCATCACGCGCGTATTCCAGGACGTGACCTCCCACGTCAACCTCAAGTCCAAAGAGCGCGGCACACCCAACATGGTCTTGCGCGACGCGAGCCCCAGCAACGCGAAACTCGCGGCCTTCGCCAACAAGCCCGTGCACCTGGTTGTGGGCAAAGCGGGCTACGAGATCAAAGCAACCACCGCTGCCATTGTGGAGGCCAAGTACAAGGAGCGCACCAACAAGCCCTGGATCCCCCTGCCCGCGGTCAGCGAACCGAACCTCGTCTGGTACGACGCCATGTGCCCCACGCTGAGCACCAGCTGCACCCAGCAGGGCAACCGCTTTGGCGGCAAGGCTGCCATGCTCGGGTTCTTGTCGAACAAGAGTGTGCTCGGGCGCCAGAACCAACCTGGCACCCCCAGCGCCAAGCTCGGCTACGACTTGACGCCCCAAGGGTTCTCCATCCCCGTGCAGTGGTACCGAGACTTCGTGAACGCGCCCGAAAACGCGGCGCTCAAGGCCAAGCTCGCCACCCTGGTGCAGAAAGAAAAAGACGGCAACTGGTCGCCCGCCGAGCGCAAGGCGATGTCTACCGAAGTGCAGCAGCTCTTCTACAAAGGCCGGGTGCCCGCGGCGCAGCTGGCCATGGTGCAGGCGCAAATCGCCAGGCTCAAGCAGCTCGAGCCCTCCATGGAGAAGATGAAGTTCCGCTCCAGCGCCAACGCCGAAGACATCCCGAACTTCGACGGTGCGGGGCTGCACGACAGCTTCAGCGTCAAGCTCTCGAGCACCGACGCGCCAGACTTTGCCTGCCGTATCGAAGAGGACCAAGACGGCGTCGTCACCAAGCTCGAGATCAAGCCCAAGACCGCGCAGTGCGGCATCAAGGGCGTGTTCGCCAGCTTGTGGAACACCCGGGCCATCGAAGAGCGCTCTTTTGCGCGGCTCGACCACGCCACCGCGGCCATGGGCATCGCTGTGGTGCCCGCCTACGACAGCGAGAGCGAAGTCGCTGCCAACGGCGTCATCATCACAAGGGCCGTCAACAGTGACATCTTGGCCTACACACTCAGCGTGCAAAAAGACAACAACCTGGTGACCAACCCAGACCCGGGCACCATCTCTCAGATGAGTTTGGCCACCTTTGCCGCCATAGACCGTCCGGCGCGTTTCACCTTGGTGCGCTACGCCACCCCGGTGCGCGACCAAGCCCCGCTGACAACGAGCGTGTTGCCCGAGGCGACGATGCAGCAGATCACGGATCTGACCAAGACGGTGGAGCAGGCCTACTGCAAGGTCAAGCCGGGCTACTACGCGGGCGACTGCCGCTATGTGTCCCTCGACGACACCAAGCCCCGGGCCTTGGACCTCGAGTTCAAGTACCTACAAAACGGGCAGTTCGTGCTGAAGCAGGCCCGCGAGTTCCACGGGCACTGATCGCCTTCGGCTGGCGCGTGCGGCGCGCGTGGCCGAGCCTGGTCGAAGATCATGCTCGGCGAATTAGGGGCCGTGGGGCGGCGAGACCGCTCTACGGCCGCGGCATGCTGCGGTACGGGCCGCCATCGCGCCCCAGGTACATGCTGGCAAGCGCTTGCAACGCGAGATCCGTCCGGCTGTCGCCGTGGCTGTTTGCTTGCTCGTTACCGCGGGCCACAAGCACGCCCTGGGCGTTGATGGGATTGCGCACAAACCGATCGTCGTAGGTGGCCCGAGGCGAAAGCGCCCGCAGCTTGTCGACGGTGGTGCGAAAGTTCTCGCGCTGGGTGGTCTTGAGGTCCGGGCCCAGGGCCAGATAGCGACCGTTGCCTGCGCGCAGGAGCCAGCGCGATGCGTCGCGCCAGACGAGCATGAGCGCGTCTTCGGTGAGCCCTTCGTGCCGAAACGTCTCGACCTCTTCGGTGTGTGGCGCACGGCCCGAGTACCGAAGCACCTTTTCTTTGCCCGTGCGCACCACGCTCGCGCGGGTCTCGAAGTGGACGATGGCCAACAGGTCTTGGGCCCGCTGCGCAGGCTTGCGATCGCTTGCAAAGACAACGTCTCCCTCGAAAGAGAAACGGTGCATGGCCACGAGCCGCTCGAGGGGCACCACACTGCTTGCCGGGAACACCTTGACCGTGTGCCCACGCTCCGCAAAAGCTTGGGCCACCCGCTCGGCCTCGGCGGATTCAGGCGATTCGAAGACCAGGCGCGGCAACACGCCCGAAAGCCGCATGCGCACGTCGTACTGGGCCCAGCCCAGAATGGCGCCTAGTGCTTGCTCCTCGGCCTCGACCGGGCGCGCCAGCTCTAGGACAACAACGTGAAACACGACGACGAGCGTCGCTCAGTCGGCGAGTTCCGTCCAGCCCAGTGTGCCGAGCTTGGTGCGGGCGTTTGCATCTTTGGGCAGCGCCACGGCAAAATCGCCGCGCGGGCAGGAGCACGCCATGCAGACGGCCATGCTCTTGGTCTTGCGCATGAAGCCAGCGTCGGTGGACGGCGCGCCGCTGCTCTTGAGCCAGCTGGTGAGCTGCTGCTCCTCGTTGGCTGCGTTGCCCGAGGCCTGCCAGGGGTTCTGGCCGCACTGCTTGGGGCCCGTGCCGTAGGCGCCATCGAGCTCCGCGAAGCCGAAGTTGGTGATGAGGTTCTGCGCGTCCGTGGAGTCTTTGGCTTTGACGACGAGCACATCGCCACGGGAGCACGAGCACGCAAAGCAAACGATGCGGGGCTCCGTGGCCGTCAGGAAGCCCACCTGCTCGAGGGCGATGTTCTTGCTGCGGAAGAAGTTGTCGACGTCGGCCTCTTCGCCGGTCAGCGGCGAGGCGTCAGCACCGGGCTGCGCACCGCTCCAGGGGTTCTGGCCGCACTGCTTGGGCGAGATGGAGAGCCAGGTGCCAACCTGCGGGGGCGGCGGCGGCGGCGGCGGGGGAGGCGGCGGCGGCGGCGTCACCGGGTCGTGGCTGTACATGCGGTACGCAACGCCGAGCGACGGGATGCTCTCGTCGACGATGATCTTGGCCGGAACGATGTCTTTGCAGGTACGCGACCGGTGATCGGTGACGCGAACGTTGACCCAGCGCGACCCGGCCTTGCGGCGGCCCCAATAGAACTTGGACCCACAAGACGTGCCGTCGGCATGCAGCTTGTACGAGCGCAGGTCGGGGAACACGGCAAGCCTGCACGTGCCGGTGATGACCTCTTTGAGGGTGGCAACGCCCGTGGGCGAGTTGCCGAGCTCGAGGGACGTGAACAGATCGCAGGGCGCGTACGGCGTAACCCGAGCCTCGTCGTAGAGCTTGAAGGAGCCCGGCGCTACGGCAACGTAGACCGCCTGTTCGGTGGACTCGACGTCGCTTTCGTCGCCCTCGTCGGACGGAACAGCACAGCCAACGGCAAATGCCGACGACAAGAGACCAGTGAAGAGAAGCGTGGTGAGAGCGCGGAGCGACATGGACTTGGGTTCCTCGGAGGAGCTACCGGGAGCAACGGCCAATGGCCTTCCGTGTCCCCCCGGTACGGCCGGCACCATGTGGCACCATGTAGTTGACCTGTCAAGGCGACCCCCGCATTTTTTCAGAATATCCAAGAGATCTTCGACGGTTACACCCAGGCATTGCGTCCCCGTCATGGCGGTTTTCGGGCGTGCACCCGCACCCCCGGAACGCTACGATTTCAACTGCTTGCCTGCTCTTGCTGGAGGTCCTTGTCCCGTGCGTGCCCCCCTTTTCTTCTCGGCTCTGCTCCCCGGCCTCCTGCTCTTGGGCCTCACCCCTGCGGCTTGCTCGAGCGGCACCGACGGCGGCGTCACTCCCGACCCCGATGGCGGCGCCAGCTCGTCGTCGAGCGGACAGACCTCCTCTGGCAGCACCAGCACATCGTCCGGGGGCTCCTCCGGGGCCTCCGGCAGCTCCGGCGCGTCGTCCACCTCGAGCGGTAGCAGCGGCACCCCGAGCCAGGGCTGCGGCGCCGCAGCGCCGGCCACGGGTTTCGTCAAGGGCAAGACGATGCAGGTGAAGGGCCAAAACCGCACCTACAACGTTGCGGTGCCCACGGCCTACGACCCACAGAAGAAGCTCCCGGTGATCTTCGCGTTTCACGGGGACGGCGGCAACGGCGACTCGGCCCGCAGCAGCTTCAAGTTCGAGACCGCACACGCAAACGACGCCATTTTCGTTTACCCCGACGGGCTCAACAAAACCTGGCTCTTGGGAGACAAGGCCGCCAACGGCGACGCGCAGTTCAAAAAAGAGAACAACGCCGACGTGCTCTTCGTGGAGGCGTTGATCGAAGACGCCAAGAAGACCTACTGCGTCGACGAGAACAAGGTGTTCGTCGCTGGCTTCAGCCGCGGCGGCTTCTTCTCGAACCATGTAGGATGCATTCTTGGCGGCGTCGTGAAGGGACTGGCCAGCCACGGTGGTGGCGACGCCTACGACGGCTCGGGTCAGGCGTACAACGCCCAAGGAAAGCTCGTGTGCCCCGGAAGCCCGGTGCCCGCGCTCATCGTGATCGGTCAGAACGACGGGCTTCTTTCCAACTCCAAGCGCGCCCGCGACTACTGGCAGGACAAGGACGGTTGCCAGGCAAGCTCCAAGGCCGAAGAGCCCGCGCCGTGCATTCGCTTCGACGGCTGCGCCGTGAAGTATTGCGAGATTGCAGGCATGGGGCACCAGGTCTGGCAGAACGGCACGCAGGCCACCTGGGACTTCTTTGCAGGACTCTGATCGAAGGGACACCCTCTACATGAACTTGAAGCATCTCCTCATTGCAGCTCCTCTGGCGGCGCTCGTCTCTCTGTTCGCCTGTTCCTCCGAAGAGGGCAGCAGCCCCCAAGAAGACGCGGGAACCGATGCCAGCATCGTGACGCCCGGAACCTCGGGCGCCTCGGGCACCAGCGGCACCTCGGGCACCAGTGGCACCTCGGGCACCAACGGCAGCAGCACCAGCGGCAGCAGCACCAGCGGCAACCTGCAAGATGCCTCCAGCGACGACGGCGCGCCCAACGACGACGCGGGCGGCAGCTCGTCGTCGAGCACGTCCAGTTCGTCGAGCACGTCCAGTTCGTCGAGCGGAGGTAGCTCGGGCCCTGCCAGCACCGGCTGCGGCAAGACCGCGCCGCAGAGCGGCTACGCGCAGAACCTCACCATGACCATCAAGGGCGCGAGCCGCGTGTACGCCATCAACGTGCCGGCCAATTACGACAAGAACAAGAAGTACCCGCTCATCTTTGCGTTCCACGGCGATGGCGGCAATGGCAACGGCGCGCGCGGCACGTTCAACTTCGAGGCGGCGCACAACAACGACGCCATTTTCGTGTACCCGAACGGCCTGAACGGCAGCTGGCAGTTGGGCGATGTGGGCCCCGGCGGGGTCTCGCTCTTCACCAAAGCCAACAACGTTGACGTCTTGTTCATCGAGGCGCTCATCGGCCAGGTCAAGGGCACCTACTGCCTCGACGAAAACCGCGTGTTCGCCACGGGCTCGAGCCGCGGCGGCTACTTCGCCAACCACATTGCCTGCATCTTGGGCGGCCTGGTCAAGGGCACCGTCAGCCACGCCGGCGGCGACGCCTACGACGCCAGCGGCACGCACTTCCAGAACGGCGTGCTGGTGTGCCCCGGGCAGCCGATCCCAGTGATGGTCCAGATCGGCCAGAACGATGGCTTGTTGCAGTTCGCCAAGAAGGCCAAAGACTACTTCCGGGTCAAGAACGGCTGCCAGGCCACCACCTCGGCGGACCCGCCGGCTCCGTGCACCAAGTTCAACGGCTGCACCAAGACGGTGAAGTACTGCGAGATCCCGGGGCTCGGCCACGCGGTGTGGAACCAGGGGACCAGCTCCACCTGGGACTTCTTCATGAGCCTGTGAGACCGCGATGTTGGGCGTTGGGGCTCGCCCTCGCGGCGAGCGTCGCGCTCTCGACCGCGGGGGCTTCTGCGGCCGATGCCCAAGGCCCGCCCAGTGCCACTGCCCCCGCGTCACGCAGTGTTTGGGACGACTTGCGCACCGGGCGCGATCTCTTGGACCTGGTTCCCGAGGTCGCCGTCATCGAGGGCTCGTGGTCCACGCTGTTGCAAGCAGCCACCATGGCCACCAACCAGAGCCTTCGCGCCCCCACGCTTCGGGGCGCCCTTGCACACCAAAGCACCCGGGTGTTGTACGGCACGTCATGGACCGCGATGCTGGCCGGCGAAAGTTTGTTCGCCATGTTGGCCACGCAAGGATCGCTCGCGTGGATTGGCGAAGCGCATTGGCGCTCGGACATGCTCTTTGGCTACGGCGTTCCCTCGCGCTGCGGCAACCCCGGAGACCAGGGCGGCTGCGGCGTGGGTCTGGGCACCTTGGGTGGCTTGTACTTGCGGGTTGCGGGCACCAAGTGGTGGCTCGAGGTGTCCGGTGGCTGGGTGCAGCAGCGCGTGTCCAACGACGCCCAGCGAACGCTGGCCGAGTCGACCTGGATCATGACGCCCTTGGCCGTGTCGCGAGAGTTGGTCTGGAACGCTGGCGGCCCCGTCGAGCTGCGCGCCCTGGGCGGGCCCGGCGTGCACTTCGGCATGCACAACGCCCACGTGCACCCCACCCTCGGCGGCGACGACCAGGTGAGCAGCGCTTGGACCGAGATGGTGCCCATGCACGCCGGCATGGGCCCCGGCGCCCGCGCCGAGCTGCGCCTGGCCCTGGCGCAGCGACTGAGCTTGGAGACAGAGCTCGTGTTTGCGCCCCTGTTGCTATCGCGGACGGAGACAAACCTGCCGGCGGTGTTGCGCCCCTACGCCGAGCCCAGCGTGGGGCTCCCTACGTTCCGGAAGCTCTCGTTGGGTGCAAGCTACATGGACCGCTCGGTACCCATGCGCGTGGGCCTGGCGTGGCTCGGCATG
>JBIKNA010000666.1:0-3029 GCA_044358965.1 Polyangiaceae bacterium | reverse complement strand
CCGGCGCAGGCCGACAAGATCCGGCGCATCCGCGACGAGCACGAGCGCGATCTGATGGCCCGACTGCGGGCCGCACCGCCGGCGGCCTTCGTGCTCATCGACCACTCGCCGCTGCTGAGTGATCAAATCGCAGACAAGAGCCTGCGGAAGTATGCGCCGACGACCGCGGCCTGGGTCGACGCCGAGTACGTGGAGACGGGTACCTTCGGTCCGTACCACGTGCTGACGCGAAGGCCTCCGCCTTGAGTACGGGCCCGAGGCGCTATGCGTCGCTGCTGCAACTGCTGGCCTTCGGCAGTGGCCTCGGTCTTCTCGCCTTCCAGTACCGCGACATCATGACCTTCGTCCGTGCCATCGACCACGGCGAGCTGCTCTTCGCGGATTTCGTGTTTCACTACTATCCGACGGTGGAGCGCAGTCTGCGCGAGGGGGCGCCCGCGGGGGGCTTCTTCTATCCGGCGGCGTTCGCCACGCTCATCGCGCCGCTGGGCGCCGTGTCCCTCGATACGGCCCGGGTGCTTTGGGGCGCAGTGCTCTTGGTGGCGGCGCTCGTGTCGGTATTTTTGTTGCCTCGCCTCACCTGCCCGCGACACCCGGGTCTGTGGCCGCTCGGCACGTTGCTCGGCACCACCAGCGCCCCCTTGATGCACAACCTGAAGTGGGGCCAGGTGAGCATCTTGCTGTTGGTCTTGGGCGCCGTGGGTTTTCGGGCCTACGCCACGAGACCACGAAACCTGAGCGCGCTGCTTCTGGCACTGGCCACGGGCATCAAGGGGTATCCCATCGTCACGTTGGCCTACTTCGCCTTCCGTCGAGACGTGCGCGCTTGCCTCAAGCTCGTGGCGGCCTTTGGGTTGGTTTTGTGCGTCATGCCCGCCATCGTGATGGGTCCACGGCACGCACTGTTCTTCCAGCGCGTGGCAACGCAGTCTGTGGTGGATGCCGGAGACGGTGTCGTCCGCGACCACAACTCACAGTTCATGGCCGCGGTGATCTCGCGGCACCTCGGAGGCTGGGACTGGACGAGCAGCACGCTGCATCAGCTCTTCGTTCGGGGCGGACACCTGCTCCTTGCGTTGATCGTCGTGCTCATCTACCTGCTCGCCCGTGGTGTGGGGCCCAAGAGGCCCCTCGACCGGGTGCTCCTGGCCTTCGTGCTCTTCTCGAGTTCGGTTCCCTTCTGGCTCCGCACATCCTGGGCGCACTATTTCGTGCACCTACCCATGGCGCAGCTGTTGCTGTGGCGCATCCTGTGGGACCTGCGGCGCGCCTGGAGCCGCGCCAGCGCCATCGGACTGGTTCTGCCGTCGATGCTGCTCAGCAACATGGCCGGGGTGCTGACCTTCGGTGGCTGGTTTCACTACGCCCGACTGGGAGCGCCCTTCTTCTCCAATGCCCTGCTGCTGCTCGCGACCTCGCTCATCATGGCCCACGCCACATTTGTCCGGCGACGCGGGTTGAAGGCCTAAGCTACCGAAGCCGTACTCTGGGCGATGGCGTGACGGGCCCATCGCCCCCCTTGCGAAACAGCGGCCAAGCGCGCGAGGATCACGCCATGCGATCGCTCCGCAACCTGTTGTTCGCCGCCACCGTTCTTGGCGCTGGGGGCTGCAGCCTCACGCAAGGGCCCGCGGCTACCCCCATCGCCTCCCCAACGACCGTGCCGGGGACGCGACAGTCGAGCTGGACCATCGAGGGCAAAGGCGGCGTAAGCCTCTACCGTCAAGCGTGGACCCTGCCCAGCGGGTCTCCCCGGGCGACCGTGGTCTTGGTGCACGGACTGAAGGACCATTCGAACCGTTACGGCGCGTTCGCCCATGCCCTGGTGGCCCACGGCGTGGCTGTTCATGCCTTCGACTTGCGTGGGCACGGACACTCCGGCGGAGATCGCGTCTGGGTGAGCGACTTTTCGGACTACATCGAGGATCTCGCGCAGGTCGTTCACGGCGTGCAGCGCGAAGCCCCCGGCCGACCGGTGTTTGTCTTCGGCCACAGCATGGGCGGCGCCATTGCGCTGCGCTACGCCATCGAGCAGCAACCCGCCATCGCAGGCCTTGTGCTCTCGGCCCCGGCCACGAGCCGCGGCAAGGTGTCAAACGTCACCGCATCGGCCACCAAGGTCACCGCGGGGATCTCGCCATGGGCCGGGCTATTCCAGCTCGACGCCTCCAAGTTCTCCCGGGATCCCGCAGTGACCAAAGACATGCTGGGTGATCCGCTGGTGTTCCAAGCGGCGGCCCCGGTGCATACCGCGGCAGAGCTGCTGCGAACCTTCGACGAGTTTCACGAGCGCGCGAAAGACCTGCGGGTCCCGGTCCTTGCCTTGCACGGCGCCGCCGATGAGATCACCGACCCCGACGGTACCAAAGCCGTGGTCGAGCAAGCGGCGAGCCGCGACAAGACACTCAAGCTCTACCCCGGGCTTGTGCATGACTTGCTGCACGAGCCCGAGCGAGAGGTCGTCACCCGCGACATCGTGGCATGGGTCGAAGCGCGCGTGACTTCCGCTACGCCCCCATCACCTTGAACGAAACATTCCGGGCAACGCACGCAAGTTGCCCATAAAGGCAAGCCAACCAACACCCACGCCCAGCACGAGCGCAACGAAGACCACCAAAAAAGAGACCTTGGCCGGTGGAGCTTTGCGGTCTCGCAGGCGCGTCGGGTTCTTTCGAAGCATGCGCCGGGCCAGCACCCGGGCGATGGGGCTCGACTCTTCGACGCC
This sequence comes from Polyangiaceae bacterium, assembly GCA_044358965.1. Taxonomy (GTDB): domain Bacteria; phylum Myxococcota_A; class Polyangia; order Polyangiales; family Polyangiaceae; genus SXNL01. The sequence continues at coordinate 304 of JBIKNA010000666.1, read as the reverse complement.
CAGAATGGCCGCCATGCACCGCGTGGCCGTTGCGACAGCCTCGGGGTGCCCGGCTTGTGTGGCCTCGTTGTGGGCGAGCGCTGCGATGAGGCCAAGGTTCGGTGGCACCTTCGCAATCTCGGCGAGCTCCCCGAGCTCGGCGCTGATGCCGCGCCAGTCGTTTCGGTCGAGAAGCTTCTCGATGCTCTCGTAGCGGGGATCCAGCACCTTGGGGCGCGATGGCGGAGGTTCGTCCTGCGCAGGTGGCGGGTCACTTGTGCGCTTGGCAACGACGTCGGTGCGCACCCGGTCCACGGAGAGTTGC
>JBIKNA010000667.1:0-3029 GCA_044358965.1 Polyangiaceae bacterium | reverse complement strand
TAGACGAGGGGCGCGTCTAGCGGCCGAAGCTCTGAATGAGCGGTGGCTGCGGATCGTGCGGTGGCGCCCAGTCGCCTCCAACGGTCGTGGGCGGCCCGGCCGGGCGTCGAGCCGCGCGGCGTTCGTCGTTGTACCCGTAGCCCGGACGGTCATTGTAGTACCGCGGCGGGACCGGTCCGCCCCAGCCACCCCATCCGCCCCAGCCGAAGCCCCCCCCCCACGTTTCGTTGTGCACGTTGACCGTCGTGGAAATGTTGGTCACGCTCGTTGGCGGCGCGACGGGTGGCGCGGGTGGCGCGTCGTAGACGGGAGCGTTGTTTGCCTGACCCAGCACTCGGGTTTGGTGCAGCCGGGTGCGGTGCTCGACCACGAACGGCTCGGGTTCGAGCATGGGCTCGGTAAGTCGCGTAAGCTCGGGACCAACGCTGGTCGCGCGCTCGTGCTCGGGCAACGGCGGCGTTGGCTCCGGCATCTTGGCCGCACACCCAACGGACATGGCCAGCAGCGCCATTGCCAAACATTGCAACTTCGTCATAAATTCGAGCGTAGGGCTTCTTGGGCGACTGGGCAACTGTCTATGGGGCTTCTTGTGCGCGTGCGCGGGGCCAAGGGCACATCGCCCGGCCACGGAGGCCCACGTGTTGCAGTGCATGGTGCCGGGGCTCAGTTGGGCGCGAGCGGCTTGCCCTAGCCGTCGACGAAACGATGCTGTCATTGCGCTTGCTTCTGCAGAACCCAGTGGATCAGCGCGAGCAAAGTATCTGCTCGCGCGCCAAGCACCTTGGGCGATGGCCTCGGTTCCGGGGGGTTGTCGCTGCCGGCGCACTTTTGCTTTCGATGCCCGCCGTCGCACACGCCGACGACAGGCCGACCCCTTCGCCCACAGCCGCGATCACGCGCGACCTTCGACTCGAAGGCTTCAGCAAAGTGAATGCCGTCGTTGTCGAAGAGCTACTGCCGCGTGCTTTGCCCACGGTGTTGACCGAAGACGAACGCGCCGAGTTCGAGCGTCGCCTTTGGGCTCTCGCGCTCTTCGATGACGTTGCCGTACAGCACGAAGGCGAGGTGCTCGTTGTTCGGGTACGCGAGAAGTGGACCCTCGTGCCGAACATCGACGCGAGCACGTCGAAGACCGTTCGCGATAGCTACCTCTTGGGCAGTCTTGTGGAGGTCAACCTGTTCGGGCGCGCGCAGGAGCTCGGTGGCTACGTCGCTTACGTAGAGCGGGCGGTGAGCGCCGAGCTATGGTGGGCAGAGCACCAGCAGTCCGCACGCCGAATATCGTTCGAAGGCGGACTCTTCTGGGTTGGCTCGGGTTTCGCCTACGAAGACCCAGCCTCGGGTTGGGAGCGCCGGCGTCTGGGGGCACGCTTCGGCACAAGGCTCCCGTTTGGATACGGGTCTCGGTTCCGCCTGGCGTTGCTCACCAGCGCCTACCGCGAGAACCTCGAAGGAACGCTGCCTAAAGACCCCATACGCCCCCTTCAAGACGGCTTTGCGCTGAACCTTGGGCTGCGCGTCGTGTGGGACCGCTACACCTGGAACGATGTCGTGCCGGCTGGGCTTCGCTTGACCGTCGAAGCTGGGCCGGGCGCCATGCTGCGAGGAGGAAGTGGAGCGCCACGGCACGCGGGCTTTGCTCAGGTTCTGGTGGCCCAGCCGTTTACTCAAACCACAGTGCTCACCGCCAGCGCCGTCGCCGAGCTCGCCAACCCAGGAGACCCGAACCACTCCGTGCTGCTCGGCAATGTGCCGGCGTTCCGCTTCTCCATCGGACAGCTTGGGGGCATACGCGGTCTCATCGACAATACCTACCGAAACTTCGCCCATGCGTTCGCCGACATCGAGTTGCGCCAAGCCATCGGACTGTGGCCTCGGTGGTTCGTGCAGGGCGTCCTGTTTGTAGACCTGGGAGTCTTTGCGCCTCTCGATGCCCGAGGCGCCGTGACTCCCACCCAAAGTGCACTCTCGACGGGGGTCGGCGTGCGCGTTCTGCCGACGGCCATCGCAGGACTGGTGCCCAGGCTCGATGCCGGTAGGGTTCACGCCCCACGCGAGGCTTGGTTCTGGACCATGGGCCTGTCGCAGTATTTCTAAGCACCGCTTCTGCGCACCTGGAACGCCGGGCGGGTTGGGGCGTTGCCAAGTTCTCCGGCTCGCGCATCACTCGGCTTTGCACAAGCTAGAACGCAAAAACGCGGGCTCCCGGAGGGAACCCGCGCTCTTGGTGTGCACGCTCGGAAGGATTACTTCTGCGCGTGCTTGACGACCGCGGCGAAACCCGCCGGGTCGACGATGGCCAGGTCGCTCAGGATCTTGCGATCGAGCTGGACGTTGGCCGTCTTGAGGCTGCTGATGAGGCGCGAGTAGGTGGTGCCGTTGGTGCGGGCGGCCGCGTTGATGCGGGCGATCCATAGGCGGCGGAAGTCGCGCTTCTTGAGCTTGCGGTGGGCGTACGCGTACACCCAGGCCTTCATCACGACCTCTTTGGCATATGCAAAGAGACGCGAGCGGGCGCTGTGGAAGCCCGAGGCATGCTTGAGAATTCGGTTACGACGGCGGCGGGCTTTAAAGCCACGTTTTGCGCGGGGCATGGTCTAGACCTCCTTCAACCGTAGGGAAGCATGCGCTTGACATGCTTCTCCATGGTGGTGTGAACCATGTCGTTTTGGCGGAGCCGGCGAAGACGCTTGCGCGACTTCTCCTGCATACCGTGGTTACCGCCGCACTTCGGACGGCGCACACGACCGGAACCGCTGATGCGGAACCGCTTCGCGGCCGTTTTCTTGGTTTTCATCTTGGGCATGATGGCCTCGGGGAGTCGCTCGGTATGGGCCAGGGCGGAAGACACCCTGTTTGGAAGCCCTACAGAAGCGGGGGACGGGGTTTATGGCGAACCTTGGGCCGGGTGTCAAGCAGTGCGGTCCGGACGGCGGATGGGACCCGGCGGGTGGCGGCGCCCGGTGGATGCGCAACCATTTGATAGAATGAATAAATGTTCCGTTTTTTTTGGGGGGGGCCGGGCTCGG
>JBIKNA010000246.1:0-10285 GCA_044358965.1 Polyangiaceae bacterium | reverse complement strand
GTACCCGTGGACGACGTGGAACTGCAGCAGGCTCTTGTCGAGGGAGTAGTGAACCTCGGGAGACGATGACGTGCTCACGTCGCGAAGCCTAAGCCAAGGAGCAGCTGGGGTGCAGAGGCTTCGGGCACTTGGGGGCGGAGCGTTAGTACTCCCAGTGCCACTTCTCGGAAGGCACTGTGCGCTCGAAGCTGTACTTCTTGGCATTGGCCGTGAGCCAGTTGTACACGCCCGGCGCCGACGTGTTCAGGTCGAGGGCCTTGCCACTCTGGTGGTTGGAGTAGCCGGGCTTGGCGGCGAGGTTGCCGTTGTTGCACTTCTTGGTGAGGTAGCAGTTGTAGAGGTACTGCTGCTCGGCCATGGTGCGGAAGCCGCTGACGACGGTGATCTTGACGCCCACTTTGGCGGCATCGGCGCGCATCTTCAGGAACACCTCGGCGGTCTTTTGCTCGACAGGCTTGCCGTCGATGGTGACCACGCAGATGGGCGTGGCCTTGCCCGAGGTGTAGCCGGTGGTCTGCGTGCACTTGGGGGCTTTGGGATCTTGGTCCTCGGCCTTGGGGGCGTTGATCACGTTGATGTCGGACACGCCGGAACGGGCGATCTCTTCTTCTTGGGCGATGCTCTCGCGCTCTTCGGCCTCGGCGCCGCTGGGCTGCGCGGAGCGCGGCTTGCCGATGGCTGCCGGCGCCTCGGGCTCCGGCGCGGGCGCGGTGATGTCGTTGACGTCGGTCTCGGGAGTGTCGCTCTCGCTGCTACATGCTGCGAGAACCACCGAGGAAACAGCCAGGACAAGTGCTTTACGGAAGTGCATGGGCCACCCGCATGGAAGCGGGTTCCATGCCAACCGTCGCGTGCGGGCGACACAACACAAACCCACGGGAATCGGCGACGTCACTTATGTAGGTGGCGCACCAGGTGGGCGCAGGCGCTCGCGAGGTCGCGAAAGCTCGCGCGCATCGGGCTGGGGTCCTGGAGCCGCGCCAGTGTGCTGTTGACGGACGGTTGCCTACACTCCGCCACCTGCGCAGGAGATCATCACTGGAGCTGGACAGGAGGCAACGCATCGCCCATCTGGCCGGCATTGTCGCCCCGGTTGACGCTATCGCCAACGCCCAACGCCCCCCCGATGCCCCAGCATCTGACAGCGCCGAGTGCGTGACGAACGCACGCGTGTGTGTCGCCGACGGTCAGCTCGGTGACAGCTCCAAGTTTGCTGTCCGTGCCGAGATCGAGCGCAGGCAGCGCATCACCCATCTGCCCCGGTTGGCCTCCTCGGTCTAGGGTGTCGCCGAGACCAAGCTTGCCCTTTCCGTTGTTGCCCCAACACTTGACCTGACTGTTGTCGAGCAGCGCGCAGTTGCTTTGCCCGCGACTCTCGACCAGCACCGCGCGACGCCCGGTGCCCAAGTCGACGGGGGGAAGCGCATCTCCGAGCTCGGCGAGCTGCCTGCCGCGCGGGGCAGAGTCGCCCAAGCCCAGCTGTCCGTTGTCGTTGCTGCCCCAACACTTGACCTGACCGTTATCGAGCACGGCACACGAGTGATAGTAGCCAGCGGTGATGTGCACCGCGGTGCGTCCGGTGCCGAGTGGCACCGCAGGCAACGCATCGCCCATGTCGGCCCCGTTGTTCCCATCGCCGCGCCAGACCATGTCGCCAACGCCAAGTTGCCCAAAGGTGTTGTGGCCCCAACACTTGACGGCTCCGGTGTCGAGACGCGCGCAGCCATGCAAGTTGCCAAGCGCCACCTGCACGGGCTTGGCTCCAGCGCCCAGGTTGACCAACGGCAGCGCCGCGCCCATCTGGTTGGCTCCGGCGCCGCGGTCGATGCCCTCGGCGAGCCCCGTCGCAGTCGCCGTGCCCCAGCACTTGAGCTGGTTGCCATCGGCGCCGAGCAGCGCGCAAGTGTGGTACCCGCCACCGAACACGTGAGCAACGGGGCCGACGCCAAGGTCGACCAACGGAAGCACATTGCCCATGGTGCCCGGCTTGTCTCCACGTTGGACCACGTCGCCAAGGCCCAGCTGGCCGTTGTCGTTGACGCCCCAACACTTGATCTGCCCATTGTCGAGCCGCGCGCAGGTGTGCAGCGACCCGACGGCCACTTCCGTGGCCGTGCGGCCGGCGCCCAAGTCGACGGCGGGCAACGCGGCCCCCAGCTCGGCCACCTTGTCGCGCGCCAGGGCGTCGCCGAGACCAAGCTGTCCCTTGATGTTGGAGCCCCAGCACTTGAGCGCTCCGGCGTTGGTGATGGCGCAGCCGAAGTACACTCCGGCGGCGATGGTGTGTCGTAGCGCGCCCGGAGATGCGCCGTCCGCCGCGCCGTCGAGCGATGCATCCGGGCCCGAGCTGGCATCGCCCGTGTCGCGCCCCGCATCGGCCACCGGTGACACAAGGGTTGTATCCGGCGACTCGCCCTCGATGAAGCAGCCGGCCTCCGTGGCACAGGCGCTTGGGTCCACCACGGAGCTGACACACTGGCCGAGGTAGTTGCACGTGGTGTCGCCGCCGCAGACCACGTCTTGGCACGCCACGAACAGCGTCACCGGCACACGCAGACGCTTGCGCGGCTGGAAAGCGAGCTTGCGTTTGGCCACGATGCAGCCCTTGGCGTCGGCATCGGTGCACGAGGCTGGGTCGCGGCCCACGCCCATGACCACCCGCACGGCCAGAGGTCCACTGCGGTCGCCCGGAGGCGTGATGATCAGATCACCGATGTCCGTGAGCCACGGGTCTTCGGTGACGCTGGCAAGCTCGCCCTGATAGCTGCCGCTACCACTCGAGTAGATGGCGACACGTAGCCCCTGGCGAAACGGCACGTTCGTTCGCACGAATACCTGCGCCTGGGTGGCGTCTTGGCAAGCGAAGGCAAGGCCCAGCAGCACCGCTGCCGCAGCAAGCCTCGAACCCCACCCGTGTGCCCACGTGCGCCCCACCCCGAAAACGATATGCCAGATCGCCCTACGGCGTGAACAACGTGGAGATGCCGCAGCCTAGCCCCGTGGCCAAGAAGTCTGCGGGCACCTGTGGCTCGGCGTTGCACACGGCGTCACTCAGCGTCTCGTTGAGCGCACCGGTCTGCACCAAGTACGCCATCTTGCGGTAGAGGGGAGTGAGTCCTCGCCCGAGTTCGGCGGTCACGAACGTTGGCTTCTGCGGGTTGCCGCTGCTGTAGCCGTGTTCGCACATCTCTTGGTCGAAGGCCTGCTTGGCGGGCACATCGTCGAAGAGCATGCGCTGCACTGCAGCCAGGTACCCCGTCCGGTCTTCGCCCACGGTGCAATGGAACAAGACCTTCTTGTTCTGCGCGCGCTTTGCCTTGATGAACCGCAGCGCCTCGAGGGTTTGTTTGCACGGGGTCTCGAAGTTGGGCAGCGCCTTCCACGCAAAGGGAACCTTGAGCACGTCCGCCGCGGGGAACGCCCACGACGCCACTTCTTCGTCGATGTTGTCGTGCTGCGTGGGGTTCTTGAAGATGATGACGCTGGCCACCCCCACGCCGCGCAGCTCGTCGAACTGCGACGCGGCCCGGGGCTCCATGCCACGTAGCAGCGTCTTGCCGGCGCCAACCCAATGCGCGTTGGGCAACGACACGCCGGTCACCGTGGCATCGAAGGGAGAACTCAGGCCGCCCGTGCCCCGCGGTCGCACGAGGGCGCTGCTGCAGTTGAGCTTTTTGGGTGTGCCTTGGCCCAAGGTGCCCGAGCGGGTGCACGTGAAATAGGTGCGCTTGCGATCGGCGTCTTGCACGACGACGGGCTTGCCCTCTTTCTTGAGGATCACGTTCAGCGTCTCGCCGGTACGCTTGCAGGTGACGCGGTCGCCGGCCAATCCAACGAACCGCTCGCCGCATGTGAGGGCATTGCCCGCACTCGCCACGGAAAGCGCGCCATCGGCGGCCTGGGTGAGCTCGAGCGTGATCTTGGTCACAAGCTCGTCTTCGGCGGTCTCGACCCCCGCAGCCTCATCGGCCGGCGGCAAGCTGCCTTGCGGCGCGGTCGCGCTTTCGGTCTCCGCAGCGCAGGCAAGGGCGAACAACGGCAGCACCAGAAGCGACAACGAGACGACGCGCATGCCCAACTGTGGCACACAGGAACTTACACGCAACCACACTTCGTAAGTTCTTGTTACAGCTTATTTTTTGAAAAATACAGCTACCGCCCGTTGCAGTAGGTCGCCCCCTCGACCGCCTCGCTGTCGACGGTCATGGGCCCCACTCCCCCGAGCGAGCGACGCTGCCCCGGGGTGAGGCCGCGCGTCCGTGCAATGTCCGCCAGGGTGCTCTGCCCAGCGCTGGGCGTGCGCGCGAAGGTGCTCCGGTCGACGGTATAGAGGCCGAACTTGGGCTTGTAGCCCTCGGCCCACTCGAAGTTGTCGACGAGGCTCCAGTGGTAGTAGCCGCGCACGTCGACGCCCTCGGCTTGCGCCCGGGCCACCTGTTCGAGCGTCCGGACGATGTGCTCCGAGCGACGCCGCCCGGTGCTGGTGGCGATGCCCGACTCGGTGACGACCAGGGGTAGGTCGGGAAACCGGCCGCCGAAGTCTTTGAGCACGTCGTAGAGCCCCGGCTCGTGGAACTCGTATTTCATTTGCGGGACACAGTGCGTGGTGTCCGTGGCCGGAGGCACACATGCACCAAAGTCTGCGGTACCGCTGCACGGCGTGGCGTCGATGACCTTGATGAACGCCGGTGCGCCGGTGACCCCTGCGCGAAAGTAGTACTGCACCCCTAGCCAATCGAGGGTGCCCTTCCAGTCCGCGTGGGGCTCTTCGAAGGTTTGGTCGATGTTGGCGTCGAAGGCGCCTTGGCGAAGCGCCGTGACCACGAGGTGGTGGTACACGTAGACCACGTTGTCCCGGGCGCGCACGTCGACCGGGTCTTGGGACAGGGCGCCGCCGCGCGCCGGAACCCAGTCGGCCACGGAAAGTGTGAGCCCCACGACCGCGGCCTCGCCATCGCCGTCTGCGTCGACGGTGTCGGCGGCTTTGAGTGCACGATACATGTTTGCGTGCCCCTGCAAGTAGTCACGCACGACTGGCACAAACGATTCGAGCACCTTGCCGCCGAGCACGTGGTTCTTGGCCGGAGGGAACAACCCGATGCCGTAGGCCGCCAGCAGGTAATTGACGGGCTCGTTGAGCGTGCCCCACTCGTCGACCAGGTCGCCCAGGCGCTCGCCCATGAGCTTGGCGAACTTGCCCATGGCCTCGGCCACAAGCGGTCCGCCCTGAGGGTGCCCAAGGCCGCACAGGTTCCTATCGGACGGACCGTTGGCACAATCTGGATCTCGCGGATCGACCACCCACACGGGGTTCGAGAAGTGGTGCAACGTGACCATGGGCCGAATGCCCTGGGCGCGCAGAGCGCCAAGTACGCTGCGGTAGTGCGCAATGGCGGTCTCGTCGACCTTGCCCCGCTCGGGCTCTACGCGCGCCCACTCGATGCTGAACCGGTACGCATCGAGCTGCGTGTCTTTCGCGAGCTGCACGTCTTGTGTGGCCAGCGAGAAGCCCTTGACGGCGTCGCCCACGAACGTGTGTTTGCCCAGGCCACCCTGCGCCACCGGGGCCGTAAAAAACCACCAGTCCGTGCGCGTGTTGGCATCTTCGATTTGCGTGGCCGCGGTGGCAGCACCAAAGCGGAAGCCCCCCTTGCCGGCGGCACCGCGAAGGGGACCCAGGGGGCCAAACGTCACCGCCGGGGGCAGCGCCGGCTCTTCGGTGCTGCGACACGACGAGATGCCCCCGAGGCCCAGAACAAACATGGCGAAAAAGCGAGCGACGGGCCTCATGGGTTGGCCTTGTACCTGCGCTTGCGCAAGGATTCTACGGTCAAAAGCTGCGCGAGTCCGGGTACACTCCGTGCCCATGAGTAGCCAAGGAAAAGTACGGGTCGAAGACGATCGCACGGGCATGGACAGCGCAACGCTGCGACGCGCCTTCTTGGACCATCTGGCCTTCTCCCTAGGCAAGCGCGCGCAGAACTCCACGGTGCACGATCGCTTCATGGCCATCGCGCTCACCATTCGCGATCGCCTGACGTACCGCTGGGCCGAAACCCAAGACCACTACGCCTCTGTCGATGCCAAGCGCGTGTACTACCTATCTGCCGAGTTCTTGCTGGGCCGGGCGCTGGGCAACAACCTGATTGCGCTCGATCTGCACGAGCGCGCGAGCGAGCTGCTGCGCGAAGCCGGCATCGAGCTCAGTGACGTGCTCGAGATCGAACCCGACGCGGGGCTGGGCAACGGCGGTCTCGGGCGCCTGGCCGCGTGTTTCTTGGACTCCATGGCCACCTTGGGCCTGCCGGGCTACGGCTACGGCATTCGCTACGAGTTCGGCATCTTCGAGCAAGAGATCAAGAACGGCTTCCAGGTCGAGCGACCCGACGAGTGGCTGCGCTTTGGCAACCCCTGGGAGATCTGCCGCCCGGAATACGCCGTCACCGTGAACTTTGGCGGCCGCGTCGAAGAGACCACCGACGAGAACGGCAACTACATCGCGCGCTGGGTAGACACGCACAAGGTGCTCGGCGTGCCCTTCGACACCCCCATCGCGGGCTTCCGCAACGACACGGTCAATACGCTGCGCCTTTGGCAAGCTCGGGCCAGCAACGAGTTCGACCTCAAGGTGTTCAACGACGGTGACTACGTGCGCGCCGTCGAAGACAAGAACGACTCCGAGGTGATCTCCAAGGTGCTCTACCCGAACGACCACAACCAGGCCGGTCGGGATTTGCGCCTCAAGCAAGAATACTTCTTCGTTGCCTGCGCCATCTCCGACATCGTCCGCAGGTACAAGAAGCACCACAAGACGTTCGCAGAGTTCGGCAAGCAGAACGCCATCCAGCTCAACGACACGCACCCGGCCATTGCGGTGGCCGAGCTCATGCGCGTGCTGGTGGACGTGCACAAGGTGAGCTGGGACGAGGCCTGGGAGATCACCGTCGAGACGTTTGGGTACACGAATCACACGCTCTTGGCCGAGGCCCTGGAGAAGTGGCCCGTGCACATGTTCGAACGCCTGCTGCCGCGGCACCTGCAGATCATCTACGAGGTCAACCGCAGGTTCTTGCGCACGGTCATGACCAAGTACCCGGGCGACGAAGACCGCCTGCGCCGCATGTCCATCATCGAAGAGGGATCCGAGCGCCGGGTGCGCATGGCCAACCTCGCGGTGGTGGGCTCCCACGCCGTCAATGGCGTGGCCGACCTGCATACGCGCTTGCTCATCCAAGACGTGTTGGCGGACTTCCACGACCACAGCCCCGAGAAGTTCACCAACAAGACCAACGGCGTCACGCCGCGGCGCTGGCTGTACACCTGCAATCCCAAGCTCTCCAAGATCATCACCGACGCCATCGGCGATAGCTGGGTCACGCACCTGGACGAGCTCGACAAGCTGAGCCACTTGGCGGGCGACGCGGCCTTCGTGCAAAAAGTCCGCGACGCCAAGCGGGCCAACAAGGTGGCCTTCGTGGATTACGCCGCCAAGCAGTGGAACTTCAAGTTCGATCCGGACTCGCTCTTCGACGTGCAGATCAAGCGTCTGCACGAGTACAAGCGGCAGCTGCTCAACGCGCTGCACGTGGTGCGCATCTACCTCGATGCCAAACACGATTTGTCCACGCTGGCCACGCCGCGCACGGTGCTCTTTGGCGCCAAGGCCGCGCCGGGCTACCGCATGGCCAAGCTCATCATCAAGCTCATCAGTGCCTTGGGCGAGGTCATCAACAACGACGCAGACCTGAAGGGTCGGCTCAAGATTGCGTTCCTGCCCAACTACAAAGTCTCGCTGGCCGAGCGCATCATCCCCGCGGCAGATCTGTCCGAACAGATCTCCACCGCCGGCAAAGAGGCCTCGGGCACCGGCAACATGAAGCTCTCCATGAACGGAGCGCTCACCATTGGCACCCTCGACGGCGCCAACGTGGAGATCCGCCAGCTCGTGGGCGAAGAGAACTTCTACCTGTTTGGCCTTACCGCCGAAGAGGTGCTGGGCTGGGAGCGCAACGGCTACCGCCCCCGAGACATCTACGACCAGAACGCGCGGCTACGCGAAGTCATCGACCTGATCGCGTCGGGGTTCTTCAGCCAGACGGATCCGGGCCTGTTCCGGCCGCTCACGGACCACCTGATCAACGTGGATACGTACTTCTTGCTGGCGGACTTCGAGAGCTACTGCAAGTGCCAGGCGCTGGTGGCCGCCGACTACACCAAGCCCGCGGAGTGGCACGGCAAGGCCATCAAGAACATCGCCAAGATGGGCTTCTTCTCTTCGGACCGAACGATCCAGCAGTACGCCGACGAGATCTGGGGCATCAAGCCCGTGAAAGTGCAGCTTCGCCCCTACGACGGCTGGCTTCGCGCGCATACCTGAAGCTCCAGACCCGTCTGATATGCTGAGGTCATCATGATGCGTTCCACGCTTCGCTTGTTCTTGTGCTTGGGCCTTGGCCTTTTGCTTGCCACCACGGGCTGCGCCAAGAAGCCGTCCATGAAGGTGTCCCACGCTGAGATCGGCGGCTTTGCCATGGGCTTGCCGCCGAGCGTCATCCTCAACGTGGTCATGGATGTGTACAACCCGAACAGCTACGACGTGGCCATTCGGGCGGTGCGTGGGCAGGTGGTGCTGGCCGAGCGGTTCAACGTGCCGGTGGACTTTCGCGCGCCAGGCAACGGCGTGTGGCTGCCCGCCGGCAAGACCACGAAGGTGAGTACGCCCATCGCCATTCCAATGGACGTGGCCTTGGCGCTGGTGGGGCAGGCCTACGTCGCGCCCACCATTCCGTTCAGGCTCACGGGCAAGGCCGACGTGGTGGCCTCCAGCACGCTGCAAATCGAAAAGGACGACTACTCCGTCGACGAGAGCGGCAGCATCACGCGGGCACAGTTCGAAGCCATTTTGCCCAATACGTTCCGGCGCTAAGGCATATACGCCTACACATGCGTACGTTTGCGCCGGTCCATATCCGTGGATCGGCGCGTTGTATTTTTGCGCCCCGACAAGAAGACCGGCTCCCCGCTGGCTCGGCGATTTTTGGCCCCAACAAGCCGACCCGACGCTGGCATGCGACGTGAATGCTTGGTGCCCTGTGCGTCGCTTCTCTCCCATTGCCATTGTCATTGCTGGTCTCACAACCCTGTCCGCAGCCGCGTTGGTTGCCTGCACCCAAGAGGGGTTGCCCCAAGAGTTCGCCGACCAAGAAAAGGATCCGGCACCGAACGGCGACACCATCGAGGCGGGCAGCAACGGTCCGGTGATCGACACCAACAAGACCGCCCTCGTGGACGCAGGCGCCAAGCCGCAGCCCGACGCGAGCTGCGGACCTCCGACGTTCAAGGGCGTACTCCGTGACTTCAAAGACAGCCATCCGGACTTCGAGAAAGAGATTGGGGCCGAGCAGGGCCTCTTGAACGTCAAGCTCGGCGACGACAAGAAGCCCGTATACGCGCCCGCCACACGCAGCAAGACCACACACGGCAAAGCCGCGTTCGACCAGTGGTATCGCGACGTGCCCGGTGTGAACACCAGCGTGGTCTTCGAGCTACCCGTCACCAAAAACGCCGACGGCACCGTGGAGTACGACAACCAGAGCTTCTTCCCTCTGGACGGCAAGGGCTTTGGCAACCAAGGGCGCAACCACAACTTTCACTTCACCTACGAGCTGCACACGGCGTTCACCTACAAAGGTGGCGAGAAGTTCCAGTTCCGTGGCGACGACGACGTCTGGGTGTTCGTCAACAACACCCTCGCCATCGACTTGGGCGGCGTACACGGCCCCACCGATGCCACGCTGGACATCGACTCGGTGGCGGCCAAGCTGGGTCTCGAGAAAGACAAGTCGTACCCCTTCGACTTCTTCTCGGCAGAGCGCCACACCGATGGGTCGACCATCCGGTTTCAGGCCAGCTTGGCCTTTACCGCCTGCAACGTCAACGTCCCCGCCGACGCACCCAAGTGAGCGATTCTGCCGCAGTGCAGGCGTGAGATTCACGCGGGAGGCGTGCGAGATCTCTTCCCACGCGGGCGCAGACGAAGATGGAGCGCGGTGGCGCGCCGAAGGCTGCGCCGAACGCCACACCGAGGTAGGCTCGGGGGCGTGACTCGATCGGCGCAACAGGCACAGGAACCGACGACGAAACCGCAACGACACCTGACACGGGTCAGCGCGATTGTGAGCCTTCCGGTGCTTGTTGCCGCCTGCGGAGCAGCGCCGCCCGTGGCGCCGACGGCCCCCGCCGCGGCGCAAGCCGACGTGGCAACACCGGTGGCATCGAGCTGCCA
>JBIKNA010000245.1:0-10298 GCA_044358965.1 Polyangiaceae bacterium | reverse complement strand
CTAGGTTAACGTTTGGGTCGGTCGACGGTGGCGGGCGTGTGCGGCGTACAGGAAGTACGCCTCGGTGCCCGACGCCGTTATCGCTTGGTCTCGGCGAAAACCGCCGCCCTCTAGGTCAACGCTGTGGTCGGTCGAAGGCTGCGGGGATTGGAGGGGGCTCGTGGTGAGCTGCGCGGGTCTCGGTGAAACCTGGCGTCCCGCTGGAACCGCGGGTGGCAGATTGACTAGGGGGATTCGGCCAGGGCGGCGTCGATGGCGGCGACGAGGGTGGGGTCCGTGGGGTCTGTGGCGGTGGCGAAGCGGGCGATCAGGGTGCCTTTGCGAGAGATGAGGAACTTCTCGAAGTTCCATTGGATCTCGCCGGGCGACACGGGCTGGGTGGTGAGCCAAGAGAACACGGGGATGATGTTCGGGCCCTTCACGTCGCCGAGCTCGAACATGGGGAACGTGACGCCGCGTTTGCTGCAGAAGTCTTTGGCCTCGGCGCCGCTGTCGAACTCTTGCTGAAACGATTGCGAGGGGAATCCGGCGACCACGAGGCCGCTTGCGCGTTTGGCTTGGTAGAGCGGCTCAAGGGTTTCGAGCTGTGGGGTGTATCCGCAAAACGAAGCCGTGTTGACCACCAGCACTACCTTGCCCTTGAGGTTGCACAGGCCGTAGGGCAAGTCGTCGCCCAACGTCTTGGTCGACAGGGCGTAGAAGGTGCCCGGAGCTGCGCTCGCCAGACACGCCATGTCGCTGGTGTCGGGCTCCGCGGTGGGGGTGGGCTTGGGGGCGCTGGGTTTGGGGCTCGATGCCGTGGGGGGCGCAGCGGGCGCGCTGGGGGTTGTGGCCGACGCTGCGGGCGCTGCGGCGGTGGCTGCTGGGGGGCCCGCCGGGGTCGGGTCGGCCTTGGGGGCACAGGCCACAAGCACGAGACCCAGCATGGAAAAGGCGAAGGACCGCATGAGCCCTTAACGTAGCAGGAGCCCACACGGATGCATGGTGCTGCGCGAAAGCGCGAAAAGGGCTGAAAATCGTTGCGCTTTAGTCGTCGGAGAAGTGTGGCTCTTCGAGGTCGACCTTGGCGCGTTTGGGGATGACCACCAAACCGCCCTCGGTGACATGGAACCTGCGCTTGTCGGCCTCGAGGTCGTAGCCAATCACGGTGCCCGGCGGGATCTCGACGTCTTTGTCGATGATGCAGCGGCGGATGCGGGCATGCCGGCCGATGCGCACGCGCTCGAACAACACGCTCTCTTCGACCTCGCTGAACGAATTGATGCGGCACCCAACGGACAGCACGCTGCGGTGAATGCGCCCGCCGGAGATGATGCAGCCGTGCGAGACCATGGAGTCCGTGGCGATGCCCACGCGCGCTTGCACTTCGTCGCGGAACACGAACTTGGCCGGCGGATCGTGCGTGGCGCCGGTGCGAATGGGCCACGCGGAGTTGTACAGGTTGAACAGCGGATGAATCTCGATGAGATCCATCTGCGCCTGCCAATAGGCCTCGAGGGTGCCGATGTCGCGCCAGTAGCCCAGCGCGCGGTCGTCTTCGCCGGGCACGGTGTTGTTGGCAAAGTCGTAGACGAACACGTCTTGGCCGTCGTTGACCATGCGGGGCAGGATGTCGTGGCCGAAGTCGTGTTTGCCGCCCTCGACGGCGGCGTCGCGCTCGATCTCGCGCATGAGCACCTCGGCGCGAAACACGTAGTTGCCCATGGAGGCCAGGCACATGCCGGGGCGACCGGGCATCTCCGGCGGGTTTTTGACCTTCTCGTGAAAACCCACGATGCGACCGGTCTCGTCGGCTTCGATGACGCCGAACTCTCGGGCCTCGGCCTTGGGCACCGGAATGGCCGCCACGGTGACCGCGGCGTTTTGCGCCAGATGGTGGTCGAGCATCTGCCGGACATCCATCTTGTAGATGTGGTCGCCACCAAAGATGGCCACGTGTTGCGGCCGCTCGTCGGTGATGACGTGTTGGCACTGGTACACGGCGTCGGCGGAGCCTTTGTACCAGCTGAGCCCCGTGCGCTGCTGCGCTGGGATGGCCTCGATGAACTGGTCCAAGATGGGCGACAGGCGCCACACCCGGGCAATGTGCTCTTCGAGCGAAGCGCTCTTGTACTGCGTCAGCACCTTGATGCGCGTGAGCCCGGAGTTCACGAAGTTCGACAGCACGATGTCGATGATGCGGTAACGCCCACCGAAGGGGACCGCGGGCTTGGCACGATCCGAGGTGAGCGGTGCGAGGCGTTTGCCCTCACCGCCGGCCAAGATCATGACGAGCACTTGGCTCGAGAGCATCTTCGTGGGCTTCCGCGCGGCGTTGGCTGGCTGCACAAACAAGAACGTACCACCTTTTTTTGCCTGGCGTGTGTGCTCGGGACCACCAAGGCCTTGGGGGTGTACAATCACACCCTCCCCGCGCATGCCCAAGCTCGTCGCCCTGCCAAATCCGCAAGATATGCGCGCAGACCTGCCCCGTCCGCGCGGCGCCGACCCCGTCGCGGTCCTGGAGGCCGTGGCGGCCGACGCCCGCCGTGGTCTTCGCGGCGTCATGGCCACTGTGGTCGAGCGGCATGGGTCCGCACCGGCCACGCCGGGCCAGCGGCTCTACCTTGGCGAGAACGGTGAGGCCATCGGCACCGTGGGCGGTGGTGCCCTCGAGCGTGATGTGTTGACGGCGCTGGTGGAGATGTTGGGCGCCCCGGAGCCCAAGCACACCTTGCGCGAGTGGAAGCTTGGGGCGGAGCTTGGCATGTGCTGCGGTGGCCGCGCCCTGCTGTTGCTCGAGCCCACGCCTGCGTTGCTCCCATGTTTCTTGGTGGGCGCCGGCCACGTGGCCACGGCCGTGGGGCCCATGCTTGCGCGGCTGGGGTTCGCCGTCACCGTCATCGACGCGCGTCCCGGTTGGAGCGACGAGACGCGCATCCCCGATGTGCGCACCGTTCAGGGCGACTACGATGATCTCGGGCGCGATGTGCCCACGCGCGGCGTGTTTTTGGCCATGACGCACGATCATGCGCTCGACCAGCGCGCCATCGAGTGGGGCCTTCGACGGGGCTTTGCCTTCGTCGGTGGCGTCGGGAGCCGCGCCAAGGCCGAGCGCACGCGCGCGCGTCTGCAAGCCAAAGGCTTTTCCGAGGCCGACGTGGCCCGGGTGCGCATGCCCGTGGGGGCCGACATCGGCGCGCGCTCGCCGGAAGAGATCGCCGTGGCCATCGCCGCCGAGCTCGTTGCGTTTCGGCGCGGTGCATGCGCGGGGTCATGATAGGAGCGCCCGCGGAGTCCTTTGCCAAACGGATTACTGCGCTTGGTCTCCACGCGATCATGCCCCGTGCCGTCGCGCGCCGCAGTGGACCCACCGTGCTTCGGCAGCCTCGTGCCGTGGCCTTTGGATGTCTCTTGATTCTTGGTGTCGTCGGCTGTCGCCGCGAGAACAAGGAGCCTGCAGAGTCGACCCCTGCACCAAGCAGTTCGGTGGCGCTGCCGACGGCAACGCGCGATGCCGTCGCCGTCGTTGCGCCGGCGGCGTCGGTACCCTTGGGCGAGTCGCCGGACGTTCGCCTTTCCCTGCTCGACCAGCGGGAGGGGTCCGTAAAGGTCGGGCAGACGTTGGGCGTATGGGTCCCGAATCCCGCCGATTGGCTCGACGCCTGGGAGCCTGACGGAAAAAGTACGCTTGGCGAGCCCCTTACGTTCGTTTCCCGCGGGGCCGACGCCATGGAGTTGCTCTTCAAGATCGACGCGGCGAACGTTGGCACGCACAAGGTCCGCCTGCGGCTCATGCACAGGGCGACGCGCGACAGCTCGCCGGTACCAACCAAGCGCGTCGAGGTCGTCGTGCGGGTGCTGCCCTGACGAAGCGCGAACGGGGCTCCACGGGCGCCGCTCGAGCGGGGTGTGGCGACGGCCAGTGACGCACCTGAGCGTCGTGCTCTGTGCGCTGCCACACGGTCTTCGTGGTAGTGACGTGACCCATGAGTGAGCCTGTCTTCGACGTGCGCCATCTGCCCAAGGCCGACGCCTACGCCTCACTTGTTTCCACCTTGGACGCAGTGCTCGCGGGCGTCGACGATCCGATCTGCATCATGGCCACCCTCGCGTGCGCGCTGCACCATGGCTTCGGCCACCTGTGGACGGGCTTCTACCGTGCTGTTTCGCCGTCGCTGCTGCGCGTGGGGCCCTACCAGGGCACCCTTGGCTGCATCGAGATCGCCTTTGGGCGCGGCGTTTGCGGCACCGCGGCGCAAGAGCGTCGCACGGTCATCGTGCCCGACGTGCATGCCTTCCCGGGGCACATTGCCTGCGATGCCCGGTCGCGCTCGGAAATCGTGGTGCCTGTGCTGGATGCCACCGGAGCACTTCGGGCGGTCTTGGACATCGACAGCGCCCAGCTCGGGACCTTCGACGACACCGACGCGCGGCACCTAGAGCAGCTGGTGGCGCGGTTTGTCGGCGTCGGAACATGACAAGATAGAGCGCGCATGCTCTTGTCGAATCCGTCCCTCGAGCGCTGGGTGCTGCCGTGCGCCGAGATCCTGACCGTGGGGCTTCCGTTCTGCGTGTTCAAGGGGCTCACGGGCCTCATCGCCTGCGGCATGTCCCCGGCCGGATACGTGCTGGTTGCCCTCGGGCTTGTCGACCTCGGGCTGAACCTCGTCAACCTGGGCTATCTCCTCGTGGCCCGTCGCCGCGCCGGTGCGTTGTGTGTGCTCGAGTTTGCGTTCCGGGGCAGGCAGCGAACGGGCGGCAACCTGGGCCTCGCGGTGGACATGTTCTTCTCCTTTGCGCTCGTCGCCATCGTGGTGGGCGCGGGACTCTTGCCCCGGCTGCCCGCGTTTGCGCTTTCGCTATGGAACATCGCCGTTGTGTTCAACGTGCTTGGCGCCGGCGCAGGGCGTCTGGTCTCTGCGCTGCGGACCGCATACGGCGACGCGGCGTCACGACCGTCAGGTTCGTGAGCGAGTGCGCGGAGGGCTGCATCCGAGAGACGAACGATTAGAACTGACCGGCCACGCCGCCGGTGGCGCCTTCGGGGGTCACCGAAGCGACCGGGGTCCAGCGCACGCCGCTCGAGCGCTGCTCCGGTTGCGGGACCTTCTCGTGCGCAAGGGCCGCCGCGTCGACGACAGACGCCACGATCATGCCGCCGGTGACGCCCGCGACGCCTCCCAATGCGCCAAAGACCACCATGCGCAGCCCCGAGTCGTCGCCGCTGGACGAGCCCATGCCGCCCACCATCATTCCGCCGACCACACCCGCGGCGCCCAAGGCCACCGGCGCGCCGACGCGAATGCCCACGTCGGCGAGACCCCGGCCCCAGTTGCCATGCAGCGCGTGCACCGTGGGCGCGCCCAGCGCGTAGGTGCCAAGGCCGATAAACGCGAGGCCCGTGCGCGAGGACGACGACAGGCCGAGGGCCATCATGCCAATGGCGGCGCCGTCGACGGCCAGCGTCTGGTGCCCGTACCACACGGTCTCGGACGAGGCCTTCACGGTCTTGCTGGGCTTGTCGGCTTCGGTTGCGGGAGAGGCCGCCGGGGGGGCCGCCGAGGCGTCAGGCTCTTGGGCCATGGCCGTGCTGCTGAGCAAGAGGGCGCCGAAACCAACCATCGTCATCATCATGTTCTTGTGCATGTTCGGGGAAAGGGATGAGCACCGAACATGCCAGGCCCGCATGCAGCGAAAATCCCGGAAATCCGGGACTGGATCGCGATTGCCCCATGACACGCGCCAAATGGGCGCCGGCCCCCGTGGGCGCCCCCCGGCTACGCGTGAAGACCCCAAAAACTCGGGATCTCTCGTATGCTGACAGGCCCCATGAGCGAGCGTGACTTTGAGTTCGTGCTGAACGGTGAGCGGGTGCGGGTGTCCGGCGAGGCCACGAACGGCTCGCTGCTTGGCTACTTGCGAAAGACCGGCCGCACCGGCACCAAAGAAGGCTGCGCCGAGGGCGATTGCGGCGCGTGCACCGTGGCGCTCGTCGACTGTGACGCGCATGGCACACCCGTCTATCGAGGCATCAACAGCTGCATCACGCTCTTGCCCATGGTTGCGGGGCGCGAGGTGGTCACCGTCGAGGGCCTTCGGGCGCCCGCCCAGGGGGGCGCGGCCGGTGCACTGCATCCCGTGCAGTCCGCCATGGTGCATCACTACGGCTCACAGTGTGGGTACTGCACACCCGGGTTCATCGTCTCGATGTTCGAGGGCTACTACCGCAAAGATCTGGACCCAGCCTCGGACCACGAAAAAGTTGTCGACCAGCTCAACGGCAACCTGTGCCGCTGCACAGGCTACCGGCCCATTCGCGATGCCATGATGATGGCCTTGGGCGATGCCGCCCGCGGTCGCGACGACTTGTTTCGTCTGCGCCTGCGCAAGAACGACGGCCGTGTGCCGCCGCTCGACTACGAGAGCGACGCCCAACGCTTCTTGCGGCCAGGCAGCCTGCAAGAGCTATTGGCCTTGCGCAAGCAGCACCCCGACGCGGAGCTGGTAGCCGGCGCCACGGAAATCGGCGTCTACATCAACAAGCGGTTCTCCAAGTATCCGCTTCTGATCTCCACCGAAGGCGTCCCGGAGCTGCGCGCCATCCGCCGCGAAGACAGTCACTTCAGCATTGGTGGCGGAGCATCGCTGACCGCGCTCGAAGAGGCGTTGGGCGACGAGCTGCCCATGGTGCGCAAGATGCTTTGGGCCTTTGCCTCGCGGCCCATTCGCAACCGCGCAACCCTCGCGGGCAACCTGGTCACGGCTTCGCCCATTGGCGACATGCCGCCGGTGCTCTTGGCACTGGACGCCCAGGTGGTCCTTGCCAGCATTGCGGGCGAGCGCACGGTGCCGCTGCACGAGTTCTTTACCGGCTACCGCGCGTCGGTCATCCGCAAAGACGAGGTGCTCGTGCGGGTGCTCGTGCCCCACGCCCCTCCGGGCACCACGCGCATCAGCCAGTCGTACAAAGTGTCCAAACGGCGGGAGCTCGACATCTCCATCGTGGCCGCGGCCTTTGTGGTCGACCTGGATAGCCATAAAATCGTGCAGTCTGCACGTTTGGCCTACGGCGGTGTTGCGGCCACGCCGGCCCGGGCCCGGGCAGCCGAGGCTGCGCTCGTGGGCCAGCCCTGGGACGAAGCGGCGCTGGGGCGCGCCAAAGCAGCCCTGGCCACGGCGTTCACGCCGCTCACCGACGTGCGTTCGGGCAAGACCTACCGCGAAGACCTGGTGGTCAGTCTGTTCGAGAAGTTCTTCTCGGGCCAAGAGAGCCTGGCTCAAGACACGCCTCTCACCTTCGCCTGCGACGCGCGTCTCGAGGTCACAGATCCGAGCCGTGATCTATCGCACGAGAGCGCGGCACTGCACGTGACCGGCGAGGCCTTGTACGTGGACGACGTGGCCTCGCGCCGGGGCATGCTCGAACTCTGGCCGGTCACGAGCCCCCATGCGCATGCCCAGGTTCGCTCCATCGACACCAGCGCCGCGCAATCCTCTAGTGGCGTGGTCGCCGTGCTCACGGCCCAAGACATTCCTGGCGACAACGACGTGGGCGCCGTCCGCAAAGACGAGTCGCTCTTGGCCGACAAGGAAGTGTTGTTCCACGGGCACATCGTGGCCGTTGTGGTCGCGCACACCCTCGAGCAGGCGCGCAGCGCCGCGGCCAAAGTTGTGGTGGACTACGCGCCGCAGCCGGCCATCTTGGGCATCGCGCAGGCCATGGCGGCGCAGAGCTTTCATGCGGGACCCAACCGCATTGTGCGTGGCGATGCCCCTGCGGCGCTCGCGGCCGCCAAACATCGCCACAAGGGCACGCTCGAGATCGGCGGCCAAGAGCACTTCTACCTCGAGTCCCAAGCGGCCTGGGCCGAGTGGACGAGCGACGATGGCGTGTTCGTTTGCAGCTCCACGCAGCACCCCTCCGAGGTGCAGGCTGTGGTGTCGCACGTGCTGCACATTCCGGCCCATCGCGTCGTGGTGCAGGCGCCCCGCATGGGCGGCGGCTTTGGTGGCAAAGAGACCCAAGGCAACACCTGGGCGGCGCTGGTGGCGCTCGCCGCACAAAAGACCAAGCGTCCGGTGCGCGTGCAGCTCGACCGCGATCTCGACATGATGCTGACGGGCAAGCGCCACCCGTTCTTTGCCGAGTACGAAGTGGGCTTCGACGACGAGGGGCACATTCAAGCGCTGCGGGCCGAGCTGGTGTCCGACGGCGGCTGGGCGCTCGATTTGTCCGAGTCCATCCTAGACCGCGCGCTGTTCCACATCGACAACGCGTATTACCTGCCCGCGGTGCACGTGACGGGCCGGGTGGCCAAGACCAACGCCGTGTCGCACACCGCGTTTCGTGGCTTTGGCGGGCCCCAGGGCATGGTGGTCATCGAAGAGGTGATGGACACGGTGGCCCGCGCCTTGGGCCTGGCACCCGAAGTTGTGCGCGAGCGCAACCTGTACCGTGGCACCGGCGACAGCAACCGCACGCACTACGGCCAAGACGTGGGCGACGACCGCATCCACCGGATTTGGCGCACGCTCACCGAGCGTTCGGAGCTTGCCGCCCGGCGAAGGGCCATCGACGCGTTCAATGCGGCACATACGCAGAAAAAGCGTGGTCTTGCCATCACGCCGGTCAAGTTCGGCATCTCGTTCACGGCCACCTGGCTCAACCAGGCCGGCGCCCTGGTGCTCATCTATCGCGACGGCACCGTGCAGGTGAACCACGGCGGCACGGAGATGGGGCAGGGGCTCTACACCAAGATGCTCGGCGTCACCATGCGCGAGCTGGGCGTGCAAGCCGATGCGGTGCGCGTCATGAAAACGCAGACCGACAAGGTGCCCAACACGTCGGCCACGGCGGCTTCGAGCGGCGCAGACCTCAACGGCCAGGCCGTCAAGGCTGCGTGTGTCACCTTGCGCGAGCGGCTCGCCCCGGTGGCGGCGGGCATGCTTTCGGAGCTTGTGGGCCAGACGGTGAGCCCCAGCACCGTGCACTTCGAGGCCGGCCAGTGTTGGTCCACAGGCCATGGACAGCACAAGGTTGCGTTCCGCGCGGTGGTCGAGCGGGCCTACATGCAACAGATCTCGCTGTCGGCCACGGGCTACTACCGCACGCCGAACATCGCCTGGAACAAGGCCGAGGGCAAAGGCACGCCGTTCTACTACTTTGCTTGGGGGGCTGCGGTCAGCGAAGTCGAGGTCGACGCGCAGTCGGGCATGAAGCGCGTGTGTCGCGTGGACATCGTGCACGACGTGGGCACTTCGCTGAACCCGTCGGTAGACCGCGGCCAAGTCGAGGGTGCTTTTGTGCAGGGCATGGGTTGGCTCACGGGCGAAGAGCTCAAGTGGGACGCCGCGGGCCGGTTGCTGTCGCACTCGGCCAGCACGTACCAGATCCCTTCCATTGGCGACACGCCCGAGCACTTCACGGTGCACCTGCTCGACAACGCGCCGCAAGAGGGCGTGATCCACGGCAGCAAGGCAGTGGGCGAGCCACCGCTCATGTTGGCCATCTCCGTGCGCGAGGCCATTCGCGACGCCGTGGCAGCCTTTGGCGCCAAAGGCCCCGTGGCCCTGGGATGCCCCGCAACCCACGAGGCGATCTACGCAGCCATCAAGGGGCTTGGGGCAGGTTAGCGTGTCACTGTCGCGTCGCACGCACCGGCTGTCGTTGGTTCTGCTCGCAGGCCTCGGACTGCCGGCGTGCCTCGTGTTCACCGATCTGTCGGGCCTTTCCGCGGGTTCCACCGATGCGGGCTCTGCAGCAAGCGATGCAAGCACTGGCGACACGGGGCGCACCGAGGTCGACCCGCGGGCCGACGCAAGCGATGGTGCCGCATCCGACGCGGGGGCCGACAGCGCCGTGGACACGGGCGTCGACGCCGGTCCGGAAGACGCGGCGCTGGCAGACGTGGGCACCGATGCAACCGTGGGCGCGGACGCGGCGGCCGATGCCGGCAGCGACGCTGGAGCCGATGCAGGCTCGGGGCCGCCCTGCAACACGAGCCGCGATTGCACCAACGGTGGCCAGTGCGTCAACCAGCAGTGCACCACGCCCAAGAGCTGCACGGGGGTCGCCAAAACCTGCGGCGCGCTCGACAACGAAGACTGCTGCACGAGCCTGCTGGTGCCCGCGACCAATGGTGTGGAACTGGCCAACGGGGGCAGTGCCAGCATCCCCACCACGCTGAGCGCGTACCGCCTCGACAAGTTCGAGGTCACCGTCGAGCGTTTCCGCAAGTTCGTCGACGCGTACCAAAACCCCGGGGCCATGGTGGCCGAGGGCGCTAGCGCGCACCCAACCAAGCCTGGCAAGTACG
>JBIKNA010000665.1:0-3036 GCA_044358965.1 Polyangiaceae bacterium | reverse complement strand
GCCGGGGCCTCGGGCACCCAAGACACCTTACGGAGCACAAGCAAGACCGCCGCTGCGACCTGGCTGCCGGCCAGCACCGGCGCAACCCACAAGACCATCCGACGCACGCGCAGACGCCGCTCGGCGGTGGCCGAGGCCCGGACGACGACGCCAAGATCCGCGGCAGTGGCGCGCAAGGACGGAGGCGGCAGGGGGGCGCTCTCGTTCATAGGGGGTGTCTTACGCTCATGGTGGCTTGGCTCTTGGGTGTGACGCGCGAGCGACGTCAAAGTTCCAAGGTGCACCCCGAAAGGTACCAAAGCTACGCGCGGAGCGCGGTCTGTATTCCCCACGACGCACCCAAGCACAGGATGTGCGACAGCGGAGCCATCGGCGCAGAAAGCGCGCCCGCCTTGCGTGGCTCAAGCTAACCTCGGAGCCCTATCGTGCCCCTGCCCAAGCTCCCAGATACCCGAATTGTGGTTGTGGCCGACCGAACCCACGAGGTTGGCCCCCTCGGCGGGTTCTCCAACGTGCAGCGCCTGCTGCTGCAGACCGAGACCGAAGGCGGAATCCGGAGCGAGCCCTTCGCCTACGACGTCGTCCAACGTCGCGCCCTCGACGCCGCCGTCATCGTCGCGTATGCGAAAGGCCCGGCCGGGCCAGAAGTCTACCTGCGGTCGTCTCTGCGACCTCCGCTCGCGCTGCGCAACATCGCGCCCGCGCACACCGGGGTCGTGTGGGAGCTTGCCGCGGGGCTCATCGAGCCCGGCGAAGATCCGCAACATGCGGCCGCCCGAGAGCTTCACGAGGAGCTCGGCTTTCGCGTTGCCCCCGAGAGCTTGCAGCGACTTGGCCCCGCCATGGCACCGGCGCCAGCGCTCGTCGGAGAACTCCTGCACTTCTACATCGTCGAGGTCGACAGCGGGGCGCAAGAGCGCCCACCCGAAGATGGGAGCGTGCTCGAGCGCGACGCGGCCATCGCCAAGGTGCCCCTGTCGGAGGCCTTGCGCATGTGCAGCCGCGGCGAGACCTGCGACCAAAAGACGGAACTCGGCCTCCGCCGCGCGCAGGAGCACCTGGCCCAACAAGGGGCGCAAAGGTGAGCCGGTCTGCAAGCGGGGCCGACGAGCGCGTCGTCGTTTTCGTCAAGCGCACCAGCTACCGCTCGTTGGTGCTCGAAGGCCGCGATGCCAAGGTCGAGCGACTCATTCGCCAGAAGAGCCCCGTCACGCGCTCGCTCAAGGCGTCCCACGATGCACACGAAGCCACGGTGCGCGAGGTGCTTCGGGCGCTCACCCAGCTGGGCCTGACGCACGAACTGCGCGGCCTCGGCGATAGCGCCCCGATGCCGCGCTCTCGATTCGTGGTGACCGTGGGCGGCGATGGCACCCTGCTGTCCGCGTCTCACCAGCTGCCTCGGTCGGTCCCCATCGTGGGCATCAACAGCGCCCCCAAGACAAGCGTCGGTTTCTTCTGCGCCGGTGATCAGACATCGGCGGCGGGGGTACTCGAGGCTGCCACCCAGGGGACCCTGCCGCGCGTTCGCTTGTCTCGCATGCGGGTCACACGAAACGGGCAGCTGCTCAGCGACCGCGTCCTCAACGAGGCTCTGTTCTGCCACGCATCGCCGGCGGCAACGTCCCGGTACCTACTCACGGTCACCGACGGCAAGAAGGCGCGCTCCGAAGAGCATCGGTCGAGCGGCATCTGGGTCGGACCGGCGGCCGGCTCGACGGCGGCGCAACGCAGCGCCGGAGGGCGCATCTTGCCGCTCGGTTCCAAGAGCCTGCAGTTCGTCGTGCGCGAACCCTACACGCCGCTCGGGCAGCACTTGCGGTTGGTCCTCGGCCTTGTCCCCGCCCAGGGGTCCCTCGAGCTGGCGAACAAGATGCACGAGGCCAAGCTGTTCTTGGACGGCCACCAGCGCGCCTTCGACGTGCGCTATGGCGACGTACTCACCATGACCACTTCGACGGACCCCCTTACGGTGCTGGGCCTCGAACGGCCGAAAGCGAAGCCCCGCAAGCGCTGATCGCCGACGGCGGCCCGCCGGGGGGATCCCCTTCCCCGTAAGCCCTGTCCTGAATGGTGCCCGGAGCCCGTTTTTGCCCTGCAAGACCGCCCCGAAGGGCGTGCTATACTTTGGCCAACATGTCGCGTTCATTCGCCACCTTGGGCTTATTCGCCGCATTGGGCCTCGCGGTATCCGTCACCGGCAATGCCGAGGCGTCCGTGTCCATCGCCGTCGCCTTCGACGCCCTCGTGCAAGATGCCGACGCCGTGGCCCTCGTCACCCCTGTGGAGCAAATGTCCGCTTGGGAAGACGGTCGAATCTTCACCTATACGCGCGTGACGGTGGACACACCCGTGGCCGGCGAGCTTGGCGCCGGCGCCAGCGCTTGGGTCCGGACCCGCGGCGGGGTGGTCGGCAAGATCGGCCAGGCCGTGGATGGAGAGCCCGTGTTCAGCATGAAGAAGGCATCCATGGTGTTCTTGCACCGTGGCGCGCCCGGCTCGTACTTCGTGAGCGCGCGCGCGCAGGGCCAGTACCCCGTCGCCACCGACGAGACCACCAAGAAGCCCAAGTTCCAACGCGCAGCGGCCTTGGGCGTTCTGTATCCACCCAAGAACGCCGAAGACGCCCCCACAGCCACCCGCGGCGCCCCCGGCAGCCAAGTCAAGGTGCAGAGCGCGCGCCCCCAAGTTGTGGCAACGCAAGTGTTCGCCATCGATGTGATCCACGGCCGTCCCGTAGACGACGTGATCAAAGACGTCGCGGCGGCGTACAAGCGGCTCCATGCGCGTTGATCCGAGACACCTCGGGTTGATTCTCGCACTTGTGGCGGTGCTCGTTCCGGGCACCGCCCGGGCGTTCTGTCGCACCACGACGGTGGCAACGGCGTCGGACTTTCAGCCCACGCCCAACAAGTGTTGGGACCAGGGCGTTCCCCTCTTCTGGAAGAACGCCTGCGTGGGCTACTCGCTGCAGCGCAACGCGAGCCGCCAGGTGGCCTACGAAGACGCCGCCGCCGTGGCCACCCGGGCCTTCACGCG
>JBIKNA010000244.1:0-10367 GCA_044358965.1 Polyangiaceae bacterium | reverse complement strand
CTGCTTGCGCTAGGAACCACCGCAGGCATGTTCACGGCCAAAGCGTCGTTTGCCCCCAAGGCCGCCGACGCCAAAGAAGCCATTCGCGAGGGCAACCTGCCGCTGGCCGAACGTGTCATCGGGGCCATGCAAGAGACCGGTGCCCCCGAGGCCGACTGCCGCGCGCTGCTCGAAGACGTCGATTTTGCGCGCGTGCAAAAGCTCTCCGGCGACGAACGGCTGGCCAAACTGGAGCTCATCGCAGCGCAAACCGGCAGCCACTCCGCCGAGGCAGCTCAAGAGGTCCGCACCATTCGCCTGCAAAAACTCAGCGCATTGGCCAATGCGGGCAACGACAAGGAGCTCCAACGACTGCTCGACACGCAGTTCGCTAGCGCCAACGACGACGAGGTCCTGGAGCTACGGGCTCGGGCGTTCGACCTCGAATACGACAAATGCGACAACGACGCGTGTCGTTACATCGCAGCGCAAAAGGCATCCCGAGCACATGCTTCGCCGGCGCGGTCCAGCCGCGTCGCACACCTGCGCGGGCAGCTGGTCAGCGCCATGACATACGACGACTCGCTGCCCGAGACGATGCTCCAGCGCATCAAGAAACTTCGGGCGCTCGAAGACAAGGCCAAGGAGATCTCGCCGTTGGTCAAAGACGACCCGGACTTGCTCGGCCGCATGGCGGCGATTACCCGAAAGTCTGCCGACTTGCGCGAACAGGTGGCGATCTTGGGGGTGGACTTCGAGATCGTGAAAGAGATCTACCCAAACCTCGAGACCAAAGACGGGCGCGCCTTCTTCAGCATCGAAGACGCCGTGGTGCACTTCGCCTTCGAGAAGAAGGTCGACGTGACAAGCGGCCTGTACGTGGCTCCATCTACGGAAGCCGCGCGCAAGAAGGGCCTCTCGGCGCAGTATCGCGTGATGCAACTTCTGCAAAAGGCGGTCGGCAAGCCGGTCACCATCCCGCCGCCGCCCGGAGGCGAACTGGTCGACGTCCACTGGAAAGAGAACAACGTCCCGCTGCATGCACGATTTCTGGACAAGCGCCTCATCGAGCTACGCGTGGGCGAGGCTTCGGCGTCGGAGAATCTGACACTTCGGCCAAGCACGCTGAAGCCCCCGGCGCCGAAGCCCGCGCCGGTCAACGCCGAGATCATCGTGGTTCCCGGTGGCGACCTCATCATCGATGGCGTCTTTGTCGGCCGAGACATGCACAAGGCGCGTTTGGCACCGGGCGAGCACGAAGTCGTCGTTCAAAATCGCTTTCTTGGTGAGCTCAAGCGCGCCGTCAACGTAGCCGAAGACAACACGCGTTACGTCGTCACCTGGTAGGGGCTTTCGGAGAAGATGTGCGAACTCCTTGGCATGGAATGCAATGTCCCCACGGACATCGTGTTCTCTTTCTCGGGCTTGGCGCTTCGGGGAGGACACTCGGGGCCGCACGGCGACGGCTGGGGGCTCGCGCTCTACGAGCAGAACGCCGTGCGCCTCTTCCTCGAGCCCGAGAGCGCCGCGCGGTCGCCGCTTGCGAGCTTCGTCCGCAAGAACCCCATCAAGACACTGCTCGCCATTGCCCACGTCCGCAAGAAGACCCGCGGCGCCAAGAACCTGGCCAATACGCACCCCTTCGTGCGGGAGCTTTGGGGGCGCACCTTCACCTTCGCGCACAACGGTACCGTTCGTGACGTACGCAAGCACAAGCTGGGCCGCTTCCGGCCCGTGGGCAACACCGATAGCGAGTATGCGTTCTGCGTGCTGATGGACCGCATCGCGACCCGTTTTCGCGAGTACCCCAAAGGCGAAGCAGGCCGCGCCAAGCTCAGCGCTGTCGTGGCGCGCGCCGCCCGAGACATTGGTCAGGGCGGAACCTTCAACTTTCTCTTGGGTGACGGCTCGCAGCTGTTCGCCCGCTGCGCCACGCGCCTGCACTATCTCATCCGCAAGGCTCCCTTTCGCGCAGCCACGCTCACCGACGAAGACCTCCAGGTAGACTTTGGCGCCGTCACTACCCCCAAAGACCGGGTCGTCGTGGTCGCCACGGTGCCACTGACGCGCGACGAGGTATGGACCCAGGGCGAACCCGGCCAGATGTGGGTGTTCCGGCGTGGGCGCCTTGTGGCCACGCTAAAGGCCTAAGTTCCTCGCGCCTTCGGCACGTTGCTTGGGCCGAGAGCCCCGGCAGCCGTTCGTGCTCTCCCGTTTTGTTCGGACATGGCGCAGAGCTTCCGCGCTAGAATGGTGAAGCGTGTCTGTCGACGTCGCCACCACCGTAGACTCCTCCGTGATTCGCCGCGTCGTCGCGAAGCGCGAAGTTCGTGTGGTCTACCAGCCGGTGGTCGATCTCAAGACGCAAAAGACCTTCGCCTACGAGGCACTGGTACGCAGCACGGCCCCGGAGTTTTCGAACCCCATGGAGCTCTTTGCCGCCGCCGTGGCCGAAGAGTGCACTGGCGAGCTCGGTCGACTGATTCGTGAGCTTGCGCTCGAGGGCTGCAACACCCACCCCCTGTTTCTCAACGTGCACCCCGCCGAGCTCAACGAAAAGTGGGTCGTACAACCGAACGACCCCATTTTTCAGCACGACCACGACGTGTACCTCGAGATCACCGAGGGCGTTCCGCTCAGCCACTTCCGCCTGTGTCAGTCCATCCTGCGCGAGGTCCGAGGCCGGGGCGTGTATTTGGTGGTCGACGATCTGGGCGCGGGCTACTCGAACCTCAGGTACATCGCCGACCTGCATCCGCGGGTGGTCAAGCTCGACCGCGAGTTGGTCAAGGGCTTGGTCAAAGACACGCGCATGTTCAAACTCGTGTCGGGCATCGTCGTGCTCTGCAAAGATCTCGATGCCCTCGTGGTGGCCGAAGGCATCGAGACGGCGGAAGAGCTCGAGGCCGTTCGCGACGCCGGCGCCCAATACGGCCAGGGCTATGTGCTGGCGCGCCCCAGCTTTCCTCCGCCCAGCGCCGTCTGGCCGCTGGCCCCCAAGCGCAACACCAAGCCTCCGGTGGCTCGGCGCACGGGCGGTTTTGGCAACAAGAAGAAGACAAGTTAGCACCGGGCCCGCAAGCGCATCTGGCGCGGCGACGTAGTAGGCGACGCAGCCGAGTCACCGTTTGCGCCGGCGTGTGGCTTGGACCGCACGCGCAGCCGGCGACGAGCCCCCGGGCCCTTACGTGGGCAGGTCTTTGAGCAAGACGCGATTGCGGCCCATGCGCTTGGCTTCGTAGAGCGCTGCGTCCGCCGCTCCGATGAGCTCGGACTGCTGATTGGCGTTGGTCTCGGGCAGCGCTGCCACGCCAGCACTGATGGTGATCGGAAGCCGCTGTCCCTGGTAGTCGAATGCCGAAGCCTCGACGGTGGAGCGGATGCGCTCGGCCATGATGCCAGCGTTGATGAGCGGGATACCGCGGCAGATGACCGCGAACTCCTCGCCGCCGTAGCGAGCGAACACGTCTTCGGCCCGGATGCAGCTCTGGGCGATGCCTGCCAAGCGCTGGAGCACGAAGTCTCCGGCCAGGTGACCGTAGGTGTCGTTGACCTTCTTGAAGAAGTCGACGTCCATCATGACCAAGCTGAGCATGGTGCGGTGACGCCGCGCGTAGGCGAACTCGGTATCGAGTCGGTCGAGGAAGTACTTCTTGTTGAACGCCTTGGTGAGACCATCCCGCAAGGCGGCGTCGTACATCTGCTGCTGGAAGCTCTCTTCCAGCTTGTCGTGGTAGGTGAACTTGAGGATGGTCGTAGACCCGAGGCGGATCTTGTCGCCGTCTTGAAGCACCTTGGAGCGAACGACCTCGCCGTTGACGATGGTTCCGTTGGCGCTGCCCAAATCTTCGATGGTGAGCTGACCCGCCACCGACAGAATGCGCGCGTGCCGGCGCGAGATGCCGTCGTCCGTGAGGCGAACGTTCGCCTGCATGCCACGACCAAGGATCATCTCCGAGCCGTCGAGCTTGTGCATTTCGCCCACGTTGGAACCAGCCAGCACGATGACGTACGCGGCAAGGTTCCTTTGCCGGTTCATCAGCTCACGCTGGACCTCCGACAGGCTGGTGATACTGGTCGCCTCCGGATCATCCATCATGGGGCTTCTCCTCGGAGGGCCACTGGACATTGCACAACCCAGGGTCGCAGGTTTTGCGGCACCGGGTCAAGGACGTAGCCGCCCAGAGACATCGGGAAATGATGTTGAAAGGCTGCACTGAACATGCGTTGGTGTGCGATGAAATCGCCCTCATGCCGGCCCACGGGCCGCGCCGAACGCCGGGTTAGACCAGGCCCTTCTCTTTGACCCATTTATTGAAGAACTCGGCGCCCGTTTGCCAGCCCTCGCGGAAGCTCTTTTCGAAGTTGGACTCGATGATGCCGCCGACGCCGAAGACTTTGGCCTCGGCGTAGACGTCGACGATGCGCCGGCAAGAGGTGTCCGTCACCTTCTCGACCCGTACGCTTCCGCCATTCCGAAGCTTGTCGGCCATGACCGAGGTCTTGAGCGAGTACTTATAGATGCCCGTCTTCTTGTCGTAGGTGCCGTCTTCGCTGTACCCAAAGCCCGGGCCCAAGACTTTGGCCACCGCCGCCGGGGCATCCATCTTCGGGATGCCCTCGATGCGCCGGATGATCTCGGTTTCGGTCTCGCGCTGCTCGAGCAGCACCCACTTGGTGAACCCAATGTGCTTCAGGAACAGCGTCTCGCTGAATTCCTTGTCGAAGAAGACCTTCCAGAAGGTCTCGGTGCCGCAAGCGATGTCGTGGATCATCGTGAAGGTGGCCATGTAGCCGCTCAAGATATCCGCAATCGGCGCCCGCGGGGAAGCCCTGGCGCATGGGGCCCAGGGGTCCCGGCGCAGGCCGCGTGGAGGGCCTAGGGGCGAACCACGATGGTACTGCCCTCGCGATCGTCGACATTGACGCCGTGCCACTGGGCCGGCAGCTCGGGCCCGATGAACTGGAACACGCGCTGGGCATCGATGGGAGCGAGGTTCACGCAACCATGGCTTCGCGCCACGCCGAAGGCGTCGTGCCAATACGCGGCGTGGAGGGCGTAGCCCGCCTCGAAGTAAGCCACGTAGGGCACATCCCGAAGCTCGAAGAGTCCTTCGCCGCGACGCAACGGCCGGCCGCTCTCGTCGTGCCGCGGCGCCTCCGCTGCGTGTTCATTGGAGTCCATGGTGGCCGTCGCGTGTTTCGACTTGATGCGGAAGGTGCCCCGCGGTGTGGACTTGCTGGTCTTGGGGTCGCCCATGCCATCTTGGCCCGTAGAGACCAGCGTGGCGTAGATGGGCTTGTCGCCCTCCCACAACACGAGCGTCTGGTTTTCGATGGAGACATCCACCCAGCGCTCACCAGCGCGCGCTGCCGCCGGCAAGTCTTGTGGGGCAGCGGCCAGGGCAACGTCTTCAGCGCGCAAAAAGCGACCGTCTTTGGTCTCTCGGTAAACATTGTCACCGACGCGTTTGGTCTTGCCGCTCAGCGCAACGAGCTGCCGGGCCGCAAGGCTCTCGGCGTCGCGTCGCATGGCGCCACGGTCTTCGCGGTAGGGGTGCGGACACGGGTGTTTGCTCTTGTCGCACGGCCGAACGAACGCGAGTGGCAACCCGAGTTCGGAGCCAAGCTCGACGCCGTGAAACGCCGACGCCATGTCGGGCTTGAGCTTGCTGATGGGAACCATGCGCAGGTCTGTGGTGACCGCGAAGGCGCGCTTGAAGTCACCGTCGGCCGCTTCGAAGGCCGACACGACGGCGAGACCCGTGTGACGCCGAACGCGGTCGGCGAACACCGACGTCTCGGGCACCTTGAAGGATGAGACGTTGGGTACGATGCGCCCCTTTTCGAGCCAGAAAGGAACCGGATCGAAGCCATCGTTCTCCGCGCGAAACGGTCCCGCGCCGGCTTGCGCCCCGAAGAGCTCGCCGAAGGTCATGTCTTTGGACAAGCGGACCGGCGCCGGACGGCCAGGCAAGGCAACATCGTTGGCTCCGGCAACCACGCGGCTCACCTCTTTGCCCTTGCGAGAAAAGAACGCCACGTTCTCGTCGAGACGAAACTCGCTCTTGTGCTGCTGGGCCTTGGTGGGCACGCGCAGGTACTGCGGCGCCACTGCACGAACGAAGACGTACTTGTACGGCAACGGTTTGCTCAGATCCGGGCGCACGCTGGCGGCACGCACCAACGGATGGGACACATCGAAGGTGACCTCGGCGTTGGCGCAGACGTAGCCCTTGGGCGCGATGGAGTAGAAGCCCTCTTTGCAACCGGCGCCGTCGACGCGGCCAGAGACGCGCGGACCTATGGCCCCTAGCCGCAGGTAGCCTCGGCGCTTGGACGACGTGTCTGGCCGCTCGAAGATGGGCACGCTCATGGCCAAGGCCGCGAGGCGATCGCCCTCGGGCGCCCGGGCACCGAGCTTGACGGCGCTGCTCGCCCCCACGGGCTCGCTGAGGGTGAGCGACGGCGGGTCCGTCGACGGCGTGGCCTTGCTGCACCCCAACAGGGGAAGCGTCGCGAACACCAGGCAGACCGTTCCCCTCCACATGGTCCCTGCTGTATCGCTTGAGGACCGGTTCACACAAGTTTTTGCAAGGCCCGAGCGCGCTAAGTCACTGGAATCAAAGGCTGGCACAACCCCGGCGGGGTCTATGCCCCCTTGGGCCCCGCGCCCGGGCCGGCACCTGCCGCAAGGTCAGCCAAGAGCCTCACCGTCGCGTCATCGGCAGGGAAATAGGTCTCGATGCGCAGCTCTTCGGCGGTGGCGTCGATGGCGGTGCCAATGGTGGCGACGGTCG
This sequence comes from Polyangiaceae bacterium, assembly GCA_044358965.1. GTDB lineage: Bacteria > Myxococcota_A > Polyangia > Polyangiales > Polyangiaceae > SXNL01. The sequence continues at coordinate 3,588 of JBIKNA010000244.1, read as the reverse complement.
TGAAGAGGCGCGCTTCGAGCGGTCCCCGGCGCAGGTGCACGGTGACGAAGGGCCCACCCGAGGAGCTCGGCGGCAACTCGGGGCGCGGGAGTTGGGCGATGGCTTCCACCCTGGCACGCAACGTTTCGACGAGCGGGTCGTCCCCACTGCGCGCAAATTCGCGTCGGGTCCGATCGAGCATCAGCGCCGCCACCTCGTCGAAGTTGACGATGGCCGGGCGCAAGCCCTTGGGGTGCAATGCGACCAAAAGAGCGTTTTGCATCACCTCTGGCGGGACGTTTGGCAGGTCGTCCACAAAGGCAGCCATGAGCCGGCTTGCGCCTTGGTTCATCCGCAACACATTCCATGCGCGATCACAGGCCACGGCACCGTTGGGCTCGACACCGGCCAGTATCAGTTCTACGGCCCGACGCAGCCCCGAAGCCTCCGGAGCGTCCAGGGGCGCGTCGCGGTAGGCCCCCAAAAACCCCGCCGCCTCGAGCATCGCGTTGCGCTCGCGGAGCGGAAGGTCGAGCGCCGAGCCAAGCACCAGGGCCATCTCGCGGCTGGGCTTCGCGCGGCCAGTCTCGAGACAACTCAGGTGGCGGGTCGAAATCTCGGCATCGCTCGAGAGTCGCTCCTGGCTGTACCCCTGCGCCATGCGATGTTTTCGCAGCAGAACGCCAAAGGCCGAGGGAGTGGAGATTCGAGCGGCGTTACCCACACATGCAGGGTACGCGCTGCCCGCGCTGCCGAACATGACCTCGGAGGTCATGGCCTCGATGACCCGCGCCCCCCAAGCTCTAGGCCATGAAAAAGCTCGCGCCCATCGTGGTCCTGGTCGTCTTCACCGTGTTTAGCGTGGAGGTCGCCCTGAAGGGTGGCCCCCTGGGCTTTGTCACGCTTGCGGCCCGCGAGCCCTGGGCGCTCCAGCTGTTCCTCGATCTTGCGATCTCCATGTTCTTCGTGGGCAGCTGGATCCGGCGCGACGCCAAAGCGCGAGGGCTACCGTGGCTGCCGTACCTGATCTCCCTGCCCTTCGTTGGGTCCATCGGCGCGCTCGCATACTTGGTACACCGAAGCGTGGCGGCACGCCCGGAAGGGACCTTGGCCAGCAACGGCTGAAACTCCTGGAACACGCGACCGGAACGGCTACCCGCGCCGATAGACCATGTGCGGAGGCACACACACGAGCGTCGCCCGCACCTGTGGGGGTGTCCCCTTCGTGCACCTCGCTTCGGGGGTCTCGGCGCAGCGGGGCGACCACGATGTCCAGGTGGGCAACTGGAGGGCGGTGGAGCCGAAGACGCACCTCGGAGGCACGCGGGACCGGGTACCGCGCAGTCGGCGGCCCCTCGTCGTCATGGTCGGTTGGTGCAAGATATTGGGTCGGGTGCATCTTCATGATCGTTCCACCATCGGCGCACGCAGGGGTCCCAGGCGGATGCCACATGCAACGCCAAAGCCAAGGACCGGCGGGCTCAAACGCCGTCAAACGGGCCCACGGCCGCTGTGCCCCGATGTGCCAATCAAGGCGTTTGGGCCCTGGAGCGTTAGGGAGCTAGCGTTGATCCATGCACAGTCCTCCGACGGCCCCCCCCAGCCGCGAATCGGCTCCATGGCGCGCCTACATGGCCATGACGCCCCAAGAGCGAGTGGCGCTCCAAGCGCTGGCCGCAAAAGATCAGGCCGAGAGCAGAACGCCAGCCCGAGGTCACCGTGCTCGATCTTGAAGAGCTGAGCGCGGGCCTACGCCTGGTGGCCTCGGAGCTCGGCATGGACGTCGAGCTGCACGACGCGGCGCTACGGGCAAGCCTGCGGGAATCCGAGAACCTCGCCGAAGACGTCTACGAAATGCCAGCGGCGCTCTGCTATGCGCTTGGCCGCAATCCGCGCGCGCTCGGGCACGGCTTTCACGCCTTGGGTGTCATCAGCATCCGCGCCCAAGCGTTGGCCTCGGGCGTGCGGCTGAACTTGTCGCTGGACGAGCTCGCCGTGATCCTTGGCGACGTGCGCGAGCACAAGCTCAGCTACGAATCCGTGCGCGACCGATTTGCAGAGAACATGCACATGTTTGCCGGCTGACACTCACGCCACGGCAAGCGCGTGGCCAGGCCGCGCGTAGGCACGCTGGAGCACTCGCGCAAGGGGCCATCGCGGGCCGCCCAAAAACGCAAACCTCGCATTGACGCGCAAATCACGCGACTTAGGTTCGTCTCCATGTCGCTTCGCGGAAATGCCCCCGTCCCCACAACCGATGTCCCCCTGCTCCCGCTCCGAACGGGAGTCCTCTTTCCCGGTGCGGTGCTCAGCCTCGCCGTGGGCCGCGCCAAATCCGTTGCGCTGCTCCGCACGCTGCACCCCGGCGACGTCATCGTCACCTTTGCGCAAAAACACCCGCGCACGGTCAATCCGGCGCAAGACGATCTCTACGAGCTTGGTACCTACGCGCGGGTGCAGAAGCTCGTCCGCCGCGGCGACGACGAGTATCAGCTCGTGCTCGAGGGCCTCGGGCGCGCGCGCCTCGGCAGCATCGTGGCGGATGATCCCTTCCTCCGCGCCCAAGTGTCCCACGTGGCCGAGCAGGCCGTTGTGGGATCCTCGGCAAGCGAGCTCGCCGCTGCGCTCAAGCGCCACGTCGCCGAGATTGTGGCCAAAGAAGGCGGGGCGCTCGCCGATCTCGATGCATCCGAAGACGAGCCCGGTCTGCTCGCCGACCAAGTCGCAGGTCACCTATCGCTCAGCACCGAAGCCGAGATGAGCGTGCTCGGCGAGTTCGACGTCGAGGCGCGACTGCGCCTGGTGGCCCGCCTGCTTGGCGAGGCCAAGACGAGCGCCGAGGTCCGCGCCAAGATCGAAAACGAAGTCCGCAAAGAGGTTGGCAAGTCCCAGCGCGAAGCCGTGCTCCGCGAGCAGCTCCGCGCCATCAAGAAGGAGCTCGGCGACGACGACGACGACTTGAAGGCGCTCAAAGACAAGCTCGATGCCGCCGAACTCAGCGAGGAGGCGCGTAAAGTCGCCGACCGCGAGCTCGGTCGCCTTTCGCGCATGAACGGCCAGGGGCCGGAGACCCACGTCATCCGCAGTTACTTGGAGCTCATGAGCGAGCTTCCCTGGCAGAAGCGCGTGACCCCCCAAGACGACATCGAGGGCATCGCCGCCAAGTTGGATCAGGATCACTTTGGCCTCGAAGACGTCAAGAAGCGCGTGCTCGAGCACATGGCCGTGCTCAAGCTTGCAGGCAACACCAAGGGCAGCATCCTTTGCCTGGTGGGCCCCCCAGGTGTTGGCAAGACCTCCCTCGGGCAATCCATCGCCGATGCCACGGGCCGCCCGCTGGTGCGTGTCTCGCTGGGAGGGGTGCGCGACGAGGCAGAGATTCGTGGGCATCGCCGTACCTACGTGGGCGCCCTGCCCGGCCGCGTGCTCGCAGCGCTACGCAAAGCCCAGGTCAAGAACCCCTTGGTGTTGCTCGACGAGATCGACAAGCTCGGCAACTCGTACATGGGATCCCCCGAGGCCGCACTGCTCGAGGTGCTCGATCCGGAACAGAACAAGACCTTCACGGATCACTACCTCGAGGTTCCCTTCGACTTGTCCGAGGCGCTG
>JBIKNA010000664.1:0-3056 GCA_044358965.1 Polyangiaceae bacterium | reverse complement strand
GCACCATGTCTCGCGAGGGCCTGTCCACCAGCATTCTGATCTTCAAGCTTGGCGTCGACACCCAGCAGGCTGCCACCGAGGTGCGCGAGCGCGTATCGCAGATGCGCTTCAAGCTGCCGCAAGAGGTCAAAGAGCCGTCCGTCGCGCGTTTCGACGTGGGCGCCGCAGCCGTGGTCACCTACTCGCTGTCCGGCGGTGGCCGCTCGCTACCGGAGACCGCCAAGTTCGCCCGGGACGTCATCAAGCCTGCCCTCGAGCAAATCGAAGGCGTGGCCTCTGTCGAGGTCAAGGGCGGCGCCGAGCGCGAAGTGCAGGTGGACTTGGATCTGGCGCGCATCGATGCCCTGCACCTGTCGCCCCTGGCAGTGCTGCAGCAGCTGCGCGCGCAGAACTTGAACGTGCCCGCCGGCCGCTTCGACGAAGGCGTGCGCGAGATCTCCGTTCGCACCGTGGGCGAGCTGAGCAATGTCCAAGACATCCGCGCCATCATCGTTGCCACCGCCAAAGATGGCTCCAGCGTTCGCCTGGCCGACGTGGCGCAAGTCACCGATGGCTACGAAGAGATGCGCACGCGCGTACGGCTGAACGGCGAGCCCGCGGTCACCTTCGACATCCTCAAGCAATCGGGCGCCAACACTGTCGCCGTGTCCGACGCCGTGCACGAGAAGCTCGCCGCGCTGACTCCCTCCTTTCCCGAAGGCGTGCGCCCGTCGGTGATCGTCGACCAAGCCACGTTCATCAAAGAGAACACCCACGAGGTGAAGATCTCCATCTACTTCGGTGGCGCCATGGCCATCTTGGTGATCTTGGTGTTCATGCTGGACCTCAGGTCCACGCTCATCAGCGCCGTCGCGTTGCCCACCAGCGTGGTGGCCACCTTCTTCGCCATGTACATCTTGGGCTTCTCGCTCAACATGATGACGCTGCTGGCGCTGTCTCTGGCCATTGGTCTGCTCATCGACGACGCCGTGGTTGTTCGCGAGAACATCTCGAAGCACTTGGAGCGCGGCGTGGAGCCTCGGAAGGCCGCCCTCGAGGGCACCAAAGAGATCAGCCTCAGCGTGCTCGCCACCACGCTCACCATCTGCGCGGTGTTCGTGCCCGTGGCCTTCATGAGCGGAATCGTCGGGCAGTTCTTCCGGCAGTTCGGCCTCACCATCACGGCCGCAGTGCTCATGTCGCTGTTCGTGGCGTTCACCTTGGACCCCATGCTGTCGAGCCGGTTCTCCAAGGCCCACGTGGCCGGCGCCCCGGAGGCCTTCCTTCGCCTCAAGCGCCCCTTCCGTGCCGTGTTCGAGGGCACCGAGAACGTGTACCGCGTGGTGTTGGGCTATGCCGTCCGGCACAAGTTCTTGGCCTTCGTGCTCGCGGTGCTGCCGTTCTTCGGCTCGTGCAAACTGGCTGGTCTCATGGGCAACGACTTCGTCAACGCCGAAGACCGCGGTCAGTTCGTCGTGGACGTGGAGCTGCCCGCCGGCACCAAGCTCAGCGAGTCCGGCGCCCAAGTGCTCCCGGCCGAAAAGGAGCTTCTCGCCGACAAACGCTTCGTGACGGTGCTCTCGCGCCTCGGACCCGACGGCGACGTCAACAAGGTGAAGTGGCGTGTCATCACCGTGCCCAAGAGCCAGCGCAAAGAGCCGCTCACCGATCTCAAAGATCAGGTGCGCAAAGTTGTGGGCAAACACGTGCCCGGCGCACGCATTGCCATCACGGACCCTCCCTTCGTGGAGGGCGCCGCCACCGAGGCACCCATCATGGTGCAGGTGCGTGCCTCGACCTACGAAGAGCTGGCGCCGCTGGCCCGTGAGTTCGAAGCCGCGCTGCGCTCCGTCCCTGGTGTCGACGACGTCAACATGAAGTACTCGCCGGGGCAGCCCGAGCTCAAGGTCGCCATCGACCGCGAGCGCGCCGCCCGGGCCGGCGTTCCGGTGGCCACCGTCGCGCTGGCGTTGCGCGCCGCCATCGAAGGCGACGAAGCCGGCAAACTACGCCAAGGCAAAGACGAAGTGCCCATCCGCGTGCGTTTGGGCAAAGGCGACCGCGCCAACGTCGACGACGTGTTGCGCATGACCCTCTGGACACCGCAGGGCCCCATGGCCCTGGGCGACTTGGCGAACGTCGAACGCGGCGAGGGCCCCAGCGTCATCGAGCGCGAAGACCGTGAGCGCCAAATCGTGATTTGGGCCGCACCCCGCGGCCGCGCCCTGGGCGACTTGCTGCCCGAGATGAAAGCAGCCTTTGCCAAGGTGAAGATGCCGCCGGGGGCCAGCTACCACTGGGACGGCCAAGTCCGGCAGATGAACGAGTCCAACGCCTCCATGGGCGTGGCGCTGCTGCTCGCCATCATCTTCATCTACATCGTGCTCGCCGCGCAGTTCGAGAGCTTCATCCACCCGTTCACCATCATGCTGACTCTGCCGTTGGCCTTGGTGGGCGCCATCGTGGCGCTGTTCTTGGCCAAGACCTCGCTGGCCATGGGCGCCATGATCGGCATCATCCTGCTCATGGGTCTCGTCACCAAGAACGCCATCCTCCTGCTCGACCGCGCGCTCACCCGCGTGCGCGAGCTCGGCGAGCCGCCATTGCAGGCCGTCCTCGAGGCCGGCCCCGAACGCCTCCGCCCCATCCTCATGACCAGCGCCGCCATGATCCTCGGCATGTTGCCCACGGCCCTGGCCAACGGCGACGGCAGCGAGTTCCGCGCCCCCATGGCCATCGCCGTCATCGGCGGCGTGGTCAGCTCCACCGCGCTATCCCTCGTGGTCGTCCCCGTCTTCTACCTGGCCATCGAAGGCGCCAAGGCCCGTCTCGCCCGCCTCTTCTCCCGCAGCACCCCCACCCAGGTTGCTCCCGCGCCCACACCCGCCGAATAGGTGCCGGCTGGGGCTTAACGGTGTCTGGTTTCGGAACGAGGTTTTGTTCAAAAGGGCTTTTTCGGCGCTGGGGCTAGGGATCTCCACGGAAGGCCCAGGGCGGCGGGTAGGGGCCCTTCCTTTTTGGGGTCGGCCGAGGGCCCCACCAGAACTCGGCGGCGGACGGCTACGCCGCCGCTCGCC
>JBIKNA010000243.1:0-10370 GCA_044358965.1 Polyangiaceae bacterium | reverse complement strand
GACTGACGCGATCCATCCCACGCAAGGGCTTGTGGCCTCCCCCAAAGGCACCAAGACGCCGGGGCCGATCGTCCGTATCATGCCGGCATCATGACCACTGCATCCACTTGGGTCGCGTCCGTGTCTCTCGCTGCGCTCGTGGCAGTCGCGGGCTGCGGAGGACAAGCAACGCCGGCCGAGGGTGCGTCCGCACCGGCGGCCGCGGGCTCCCCGTCGGCGGCCGCGTCCATCGCGACGCCAGCGCAAGTGTCCAGCACAAGCCCCAAGACCGCGCCGGTGGCCAGCGCCGCTGCATCTGGGTCTGCAAAGCCTGCGGCGCCCGCCACGTCAGCGGCGCCAGCCACGTCGGCAGCACCGGGCACTGGCGAGGCGCAGCTGGTTGGCGTGGAGATGAACGCCACCAACGTGGGCGCGCTCACCGAGATCAAAGTGCCTCACGCTTGCATCGACGGCGTCTTCAACAGCCCGAACGCGGGCGGCATCATCACCAAACCAGCCAAGGTGCGCATCATCGCCAAGAAGCCCGCCAACGACGCCGCCGATGCGCCACTGCGTGCGTTGTGCGCGGCGCATGCGTCGCTGCGCAAGTGTGTCGACGACGCGGCCAAGGGCAAAGGCGTGGCTGGAACCGAGGTGCTCGCGCTGACGTTTCAGGCGGGCAAGATCACGCAGGTCAAACGCGAGGGCGACGCGAGCTTTCCGCCGGCATTGGCCGCGTGTTTCGACAAAGCGCTCAAGGCCACGTCGCTGGGTACGCAGTCGGGCTCGCTGGTGACGCAACTCGAGATCGACTCGAAGAACTGAGCCCTGCCCCGTTCGAGGTCATCGGCGCGCTTGGCGCAGCGCCCCGGCGCTACAGGAACGTGTAGCCCAAGGTGACAGTGAACACGCTGCCGCGGTTGTTGGGATCGCTGGGCGGGATGTCGGCGCGCACCGTAAGGGCGAAGTAGCCAGGCTCGCAGCAGTGTCCGAAATGCAGCACGGCCTCGGGTGACAGCATGGGGCGGATGGGGCCAAAATCTTTGACCCACTCGGCGGTGCCGCCAAAGCCTAGGCCGGGCCCGACCACCCAATCGGTGGGGTGGTACAGGAAGCGGTAGCCACCACGAAGGTACGCGCCGAATTGCCCCGCGGTGGAGATCACACCGGGTTCGAGCATGAGCCGATGTGGCTTGAGGGTGCTGAGGTTGAAGGTGCCAACCTTCCGGCTGCAAGCATTGACGGGCCCGATGGGGAACGTCCAGGGCCAGGCTGCGGTGAACGCGATGGTGCGGTTGCCGAGGGCGTTGTTGCGAACCTGCGTGCCCAGCGCTGGCACCAACGTGGCCGCAACCAAATCGGGGTTGGCGCCCACCCAGCTGAACAAGCCCCCCCAAGGCGCCCGGAGCACCGTGGCAGGCCGATCGACGCGATAGCGCTGCGGGGGCTGCGCCGCCTCGAAGGCCGCGAGCTCTTTCTCGTTCTTCTCTTCGAAGGCGCGACAGGCGCCTACGCCATTGGCGGTCTCGGGCGGAGGCTCGGCGGCGTGTGCACGCGCGGACGCGAACACGGCCAAGGAGCCAACCAGAAACAACGATCGAAGCGCGAAGGAGTGCCGCACAAGGCGATCAGGAATAGCACATTCGCGCCACGTTTTGCCTAGCGAGCCGACGTCCGCGGGCTTCACGCTGCCGGGGGCTCACTCGATGCGGAAGGTCTTGCCGACGGTGATGGCGTTGCCCGAGAACTTGGGGATCTTCACTCCCTTGTATTGTCCAACAATGCAGCGTTCAACGGGGGTCTTGCCAAAGGGGCCACGGTCCAGGGCCACCTGCGAGGTGACGCCCGTGGGGGCAAAGGTGATCAGAACGTGACCTTCGCCGCGGGGACCGCCAGAGACTTTGCAGCGGGTCAGATCGACGCCGCCCAGCGCGTTGACCGCAGCTTCCTTGTCGAAGGGCGCGTCTTCGGCGGCCGCCGGGGCCGGGGCCGGGGCCGGGGCGGGGGTCTTGCCCTTACTCTTGCCTTTGGCCTGGGCGTCGGGGCCCGCCGCGAGCGCCGCAAGCACGAAGGTCCCGGTGGCGAGGAGTCGGAGGGCGGCCGTGAACTTCATGGTCAGGCGAGTAAGCAAACGGCGGGCCGACGCCTGCACCCACACCGGTCCATCAGATCTTCGGTGCAACCTGATGTAGGACAACCGAAAGGTGCCCCCCAAGATCCCACGATCGTGGATCTGGTGAGGTCCAGGTGTCACCCGGAAGAGATGAAACGGGTGGAGTTCTTTGTGTAAACGTCCATCTGGTCGCGGCTCGCTCGGTTCCGCAACGGCAGGAAAATTGTACTCTGCACGCTCGTCGGGGCCTTCACGGTGGCCCGGGGCGCCAGACCTGGCGGGCAGCCCGTTCGCGTCTCCGTGTTGGGACACGCGTCCGTCACACTCGGGGTCATCCGGCCGATGGGCAGAGCGTGCGCATCACCCGCAGAGCCTTTGGACTCGAGTTGCTGCTCTTGCCGCCGCGGGCCTTGGTTCCGCCGGCGCCGCGTTCGCCGCCCCTCCGGAATACGCAATGGATGAGCCCTTTGCCCGGCGGCGTGCTTTCGGGCTACGCCGGCGATACCGGGCTGGACATCGCGGCGGACCACGCCCGCGTGTTCGCCATTGCCGCCGGGACCCTAGACTATGCCGAGCGGGGACACACGCGCTGGGTCCATGGCCGCGACACGCCGAACAGCGTCCGCCTGGCGCTCGATGCGCCCATGGCCTTCCGCAAACGGCGGATCACGCACGTGTACTACACACATTTGTCGGCCCTGGCCTTCGCCAAGGCCGAGGGCGATACGCGCAATATCCACGTGGAGGCGGGAGAGTCGCTGGGCGTTTCGGGCATCGGCAACGGCATGCCTCACTTGCACATTGGGCTGCTGCTCGATGGTCGTGTGGAGCAAGACTCCTGGGAGTTCATCTTGCGCGAACAAGACATCCGGGAGGTCTTCGGCGGCTACCGCAACGGCGAGCGACTGGCCCCGCTGTAGTCGGTGCCCCGGGAGTCCCCAGTGCGACGACGCTCCTTGCCGCTATCCGGCAACGTTCGAGGGACGCAGCTCCAGCACGTACACGTCCATCTGGTCGCGGCTCTCCAGTTCCGCAAGAACGGGCACTTTGTACTCCGCACGCACGTCGAGCGCCTGCGTGGGCAAGTGCGCGCGGCCTGGGTCGCCCACGTAGACCCGGGCCCCGGCGTTGGCGCGCGCCTGCAGCCCTGGCAGCAAGGCTTCGCGAATGCGAGCGTCGTAGAACGCGTCGCCAGCCAGCACCACCTGCGCCGGCGGCGCCAACGCAAAGTCTTCGTGCACGCGCACTGCCACGTTGTTCAGCGTGGCGTTGAGCGTGCACGCAGCACGCGCGATGGGGTCAAGGTCTACACAGGTGACCGACGACGCGTGGGCCAACGCCGCAGCGATGCCCACAAGGCCAGAGCCGCTTGCCACATCGAGTACGGCGCAGCCCTTGACCGAAATCACGCCATCCAGAATGGCGCGGGCGAGCGCGAGGCCCCCCGGCCAGGCAAAGGCCCAGAACGGGATCTCCGCTTGGTGTTGCGAGAGCCACGCACCGCTGGCCGTCCAGATGGGATCCAAGGCCGTAGCAGTCCACAGGCTCACCTCGGGAACAAACGCACAACGTTGGGCGCGGGTCTGTGCGCGCACGAACTGCTGCGCCGCCGGCTCCGCAGCGCTCACGACTGCGGGGTGACCCGGTACAGGCGTCCTTGCCCCGAAGCCACATATTCCCCATCACTGGCGGGCACGAACACCACGCTGCCCCGAGGCAGCGAGAGCTCTTGGGCGCTGGACTTGAGCGCCCCGTCGCCCTCGAGCTGCAGCAAGATCTCTGGGCCACGCCGGGGCGGCCGTACGGGCTCGTGCCGCAGATCCATGAACGAGAGTCGGAACTCCGGCGCCGCCGTGTCGTATACATTCTCGCAACCGTCGACCCGGGGCCGCTGCACCGTGGCCTCCATGGGCGTGAAGTCCAACACCGCGAGCAGCTCTTGCACGTCCACGTGTTTGGGGGTCAACCCGCCGCGCAGCACGTTGTCCGAGGCGGCCATGACCTCGACACCGGTGCCTTGCAGGTAGGCGTGCAGGTTGCCCGCGGGCAGATAAATGGCCTCGTCGCGACCGAACTCGAGCAGGTTCAGCAACAACGCCGTCAGCGCCCCCACATCGCCAGGGTACTGCGCAGCCAAACGCAGCATCCATGCGCACTCGGCCTCGAAGGGCCCACGGTGCAGTTTGCACGCACTTTCCGCGCGACGCAGCAGCGGCGCGGTGGCCGCAGGGCCTGCGGTCATCAGCGAGGCAAACGTTTGGCGAAGGACGTCCGCAGGAGCCCCCTCGGCGGCGAGCAGCTCGCCCAGCCCCAGCGCGGCGAAGAGCTCGCGGGTCTTGTGCAGTGGGCGAAAGCCACACAAGGCGTGGAACTCGCCCAAGGCGCACAAGATCTCCGGCTTGTGATTGTCGTCTTTGTAGTTGCGATGCGCGGCGGTCCTAGGAATGTGGGCGGCCTCTTCCCGGGCGAAGCCTTGCTCGGCCTGGGCTTTGCTGGGGTGCGCTTGCAAACTCAGTGGCTTGCCCGCCGCAAGGATCTTGAACAGGTAGGGCAGGCGATCACCGTGCCGCGCGGCCCCCAACATGACCCCCGGGTCCGCAGCGATGGCGTCGATGAGCGAGGCACCGGTATCGTGCACCGTCGACGGCGCCACGGGATGCGCTCCCATCCAGAGTTCGGCCTCGGGCTTGCCGCTCGGCGGGCGCCCGAGCAGCCCGGCGATGGCGCGGTCGGAACCCCAGTCGTAGGCCTGAACCACACAGTCGAGCAGGTGCATGGGCGAGCCCCTACGGTAGCGCGTTTGCGCGGTGTCGATGGCGGGTTTGCGCCAAGCAGGCACCGGTACAACGCACCGTGCGCCTTTCGCGCAGCCCTTGGGCTATGCTGAGCCAAAGGGCATGCGCCGATGAAGCCCCAGGATATGACCCTCGTGGCCGCGGGCGTGGTTCTGTTCTTGGCCACCGTGGGCCTCACGGTGCGCTCGCAGAACAAGGCCCCGGCGCGCACGCAGGCGCCCAGCGCCGGCGTTGCTCACGCGACCCGCGGCCCCACGCAGCCCACTGCCACGGCGCAGAACACCTCGGCCATCTTGTGCCCGCCGGAGATGATCCAAGATGGCTACATGTGCTTTCCCATCGCGCAGCCCGAGCAGCCCGAAGGAGATGGCATCGAGATGGCCGCGCTCACCAATGCCCATCGCATTGGCGACCGAAGCATCCTGACGCGCTACGAGCACATCCCCCGGGCCGCCGAGCGACCCGAGTCTTACGAAGCCTACGTGTACCCGGTACGGCCAGGCCTGAACGGCGGCCGCACCATCGGCGCAGGCTACGATCTCGACAAGCCCGACGAGCTCCAGCGTCGCATCTCCAAAGACTTGGTGGGCCACGGCGGCCTCGACATGCCCGGGCTCCGGGGCACACCGGTGCACCTCGTGGACCTCGAGTATCAGCAAGGTGATGCCGACGTGGTGTTCGCGGGCACGCTCTTCGGCAACACGGTCATCATGCGCCACGCACGAAGCGAGCCCTCGGGTCTTCGCGACTACTTCGTGCTCTACTGTCACCTCGATCGCATCGCCCCCCAGGTGTTGCGCGGCGCACGCCTGAAGGGTGGCGCAGACATCGGCGGCATCGGCGACAGCGGAGGACCAAAAGGCGTGACTCACCTGCACTTCGAAGTACGACGGCTCAAAGACGGCATCGACAGCCGCACGTTGGCCGAGGGTCGCCCCATGATTACCGCCAGCGTCCCCTGCGATCCGCGCAACGTGTTGCCCCTACGGAAGCCCAAATGATGAGGCACACATGTTTGGCCGTGACGGCGCTTGCGTTGCTGGGCTGCGAAGCCAACAAGGCCCCCAAACCCCCGGAGGCCACCAACCAAGCACCGGCGGCCAGCACGCCCGCTGCGAGCGGCCTGGCCAGCGCCAGCGCGGCCCCCGACGCCGCCGCAGGGCCGCCCAAAGATCGCGTGATCTTGCTGTCCATCGACGCCCTGCGCGCCGACTACCTGCACAAACCCGATCAGTTCGGACTCAAGATCCCCACCCTGCGCAAGCTCGTGGAACGTGGGGCCCATGCCCAAGCGCTCGTCAGCGTATGGCCAACGGTCACCTACCCCGCGCACGCCACCATGGTCACCGGTGTGCCACCGGCAGCCCACGGCATCATCACCAACGCACCTTACGACCCGAAGGGCCTCAAAGACGACGCCTGGCATTGGAACGCCGACGAGATCCATAGCCGCACACTTTGGGATGCGGCCATGGACAAGGGCCTCACCGTGGGCAACGTGTACTGGCCCAGCACCGTGGGCGCCAAGATCACCTATTCGTTCCCACAAATCTGGAAGGCCAAGAACAAGCTCGACGACGAGCTGTTGCTCTCCGTGGGCACGCCAGGGCTCGGGCAAGAAATGCTCGCGGCCATGAACTCGTTGCCGTCGGAGCACCGCGACGACGTGGCCCGGGGCGACGGCGCCGTGTTCTTGCTGGAACGCAAGAACCCAGACTTCTTGCTGGTGTACCTGACAGACTTCGACACGCAGCAACATAGCTTCGGCCCTGCGGCCAAAGAGGCCGTCAAGGTGCTCGAAGTCATCGACGCCCAGGTCGCGCGCATCTTGGCCGCCACGCACGACGAGGCCATGGACCACACCACGCTGTTCGTGGTGTCGGACCACGGTTTTTCGCCGATCGACAAGGCCGTGCGCCCGGGCGTTCTGCTGCGGCGTGCCGGCTTGGTGGAAACCGACAGCCACGAGAAGGTCGTCACTTACCGCGCGGCCATGCACGGCGCCGGCGGAATGTGCGCCATCAACATCGACGATACGCTCGACACCAAGACCCACAAGACCGTTCTTGGCATCTTGCAGCGCGCCGTCAAAGATCCCAAAAGTGGCATCGCGCGATTCTTTACCCGCGAGCAGATGCGCGGCAAAGAGGGCTTTCCCAACGCGGCATTCGTGATCGAAGCCGCCAACGGCTTCAAGTGCGCTGGCGGCTACGCGGGCGACCCCGTGGTGTCGTGGCCCGAGCGCGGTGCCCACGGCTACGCCCCAGACCGACCGGAGATGTTTGCGACGTTTTTGGCCGCCGGGCGCGGCATTCGCAAGGGCGTCAAGTTGGGCCAGGTGCAAATGGTCGACGTGGCCCCCACCGTCGCGGCGGCACTGCACATTCCCTTCGACAGCGCCAAGGGTCACGTCATCACCGACGCGTTCACCGGCCCGCGCTAAATCACCGAGCATAAGCTCAGCGATTTAGCTTCCTTTGTTATCGGAGGACGCTGTCCTCCGCCCCAGAGGCATTGCCGCTGGGGCCCCACCTCCTGCATTTGGGTCCCAAGCCCAAATGGCGCCCCGCGTCTGTAGTCGAATCGAGGTCGGTCATTTAGAGTGCGAGACAACCGAACGCGGTTCGGTGCCAACGAAAAAGGCACCGACGGGGTTCGAGTGCATTAATCTGCTGTGTTCATGATGTGCTCAAAGCATACGTGGCGCGCACTTTTGCTGACCGTCACCATGCTCGTGTGTGTTTCTGCGGCGCGGGCCGATGAGCCAGTGCAGCAGCCCGTGAGTCCGTATCGATTCCGCTGGACCCTCGATGCCCCCATCGTGTCACTCGGTGTGGCCGGCACACTGGGGTACCTCGTGGAGCCGCGCCCCCCCGCCTGCGCCGCGAGCCCACAAGCTTGCCCCGCTCCCGACAACCTGCCGGGCTTCGACCGTGGCGCCCTGGGCTTGTACTCCCGCCCGGCGCTCACCGTGGGGAACATCATGATCGGTGCGCTCCTGCTGGGACCACACCTTGCGAATGTCGTCGGTACACGCGCCGAAGGTGCTGCATGGATCGAGGACGCCGCCATTACCGCCGAGTCTGTCCTCGTGGCCCAGGCACTCACACAGGCCATGAAGGCGGCGACGGACCGCTATGCCCCACTGATGTACAACCCGGACTCGGACCTGAGCGCCCGCTACAGCCCCGATGCCTCTCGTTCCTTTTGGTCTGGGCACACGGCCACGGCATTCGCCGCAGCCACCTCCTTCGCGACGTCCTATTGGTTGAGGCATCCACGCTCGCCTTGGCGTTGGGTCGTCCTTGCGACCGTCGAGTCCGCGGCGCTGTGGGCTGGGCTACTCAAGATCCGCGCCGGCTACCACTGGCCCACGGACATTGCCGCTGGCGCCGCTGCAGGCATCGGCGTGGGGATCATGATCCCAGCGCTCCATATGCCCTAACCCTCAGTGGTCCGCGTCGATGCCGGCGTCGCGGGCGCGGGCGCGGGCCTGCGCACGTTCGAGCGCGCGCTGCTCGCTCTCGCGGTGCTCGCGGGCCTTCTCTTTGCGCTCGACGTCGATGGCGTGCTCGCGCCATGCATAGGAGCCCCCGCCGATGATGATCAAGGCGGCGAGGGTCTTGAGGCCACTGCGGTTCCAGATTTCGGACACGGCTTGTTCCTGGTTCCCGCTTGCGGCGGCGCGGGCCCAACAGGATACTGCGGGCCCATGCTGAACACGCAATTTCGTCGCATCGCAGCCATGGCAGCCCTGTGCGCCGTGGCCGGCTGCGCTGCGGCGCCGCCCCCCAAAGGCCCTCTTGGCCCGGGCGAACGCGAGAGCGCCCTGGCTGCGGTGGCACATGTGCTCGACGACTGGCACGACGCTGCGGCCCGCGCCGACGAGGAGCGCTACTTCGGCCACTTCGCCCCCGGCGGGGTGTTCCTTGGTACCGACGCCACCGAGCGCTGGGAACTCGACGCGTTTCGCGCCTATGCGCACCCGCACTTTGCCAAGGGCAAGGCTTGGTCGTTCCGTGCACACGATCGCCACATCGCATTGCACGACGGTGTCGCCTACTTCGACGAGGCGCTGAGCACGCCCAACCTTGGCCCCGCCCGCGGGTCCGGCGTGCTGCTGCATGACAAGGGGCAATGGAAGATTGCGCAGTACAATCTCTCGGTGCCGATCCCAAACGAGCGATTCAAAGAGGTGAAGGCGCTGCTCGAAGGGGCCCCGGGCAAATAGCCACAAGTCTCGCCAATGCGCGGCCTTTTTGGCGCCGGGACGCCGCCGGGCTACCATGGGAGGATGCTCGATCGTCGCGCCCACTTGCACACGCTTTTCCAGCTCCTCACCGCGGCGAGCGCCGCATGGGCCGTCGAAGCCTGTGGCGGTAGCCAGTCCACCAATACCGACCCCTCCGACGGCGGCGCGTCCAGCAGCTCGGGTAGCTCGGGCAGCTCGGGTAGCTCGGGTAGCTCGGGCAGTTCTGGCAGCTCCGGTAGCTCGGGGTCCAGCGGCGTCATTCAGGTCGACGGTGGTCAGCGCATCGACCCCACGGGATTTACCTCGGTGTGCCAGGGCAACAGCTTCAAACCCCTTGGCGGCCTCAAGCCCGCGAAGGCATCGGACTACATCGCCATTCAACGCCAGGGCGACAGCGCCGGCTCCACGCCCAGTGTCGTGGCCGAAGACGGCACCAAGTGCGCCACCGCTGCAGACAAGGCCACCTGCAGCACGACACTCGCTGCCCTGCGATCGGACACGGGCTGGAAACCCACGACGCCCGATTTTGGCAACGCGGAGCCCGCGCACAGGTACCTGGTACGCACCCAAGGCGACACCGCCGAGATCGCCGCCAAGACCTTCGAGGAGCTCGCCACCTTCTTGGGCCCCATCGACACCCCCAACGAGGCAGCATTGTTGGTCACCGAACGCGGGTACTACGTGGACTGCACCGCAGGCAACGTCCGCGCAGCCAACGGTGGCTTCGAGGTCATCGCGCAGTCCGGCACCGCTTGCGGCGACGGAACGTCGCGCAACGAGCACCTGCTCGCCGTGAGCAGCGATGGCAAGGTCACCGAGCTCAAGAGCGTCGTCGTGGAGAAGGGCACCGGGGGCTGCGCCGTGGGCCGACGCTTCGACGGCATGGCCAAGTGTGATCTGCACGCCGACAGCCAAGGCGTGGGCGCGTTCTTGGCCGAGATCGCGTACCTCGAAGCGGCGAGCGTGTTCTCTTTCGAGCGTTTGGCCCTGGAGCTGCGCGCCTACGGAGCTCCTGCAGATCTGGTGCGTCGCGCGGAGATGGCGCGCCTCGACGAAGTCCGACACGCGCGATTGATGACCGCCCAGGCCGAGCGCTTCGGCAGCACGGTGCCCCCGGTTGTACGTGGCAAGCTCGCGATCCGCTCGCTCTTCGAGGTGGCCATGGAGAACGCCGTCGAGGGCTGCGTGCGCGAAACGTATGGCGCGTTGACGGCGACGGTGCAGGCCCACA
>JBIKNA010000663.1:0-3059 GCA_044358965.1 Polyangiaceae bacterium | reverse complement strand
CGAGCACGGGGGGAGGTAGGTTTGTAGGGCCGGCGACGGGGCGGCTCTGCTACGGATAGAGGCGATGAGTTCGACGCCGCAGATGACGGACGACCCCTGCCCTCGCATCGCCCAGGACTTGGGGCTAAGCCTTGTGCAAGTAAGGGCCACCGTGGTGCTGCTGGCCGAAGGGGCCACGGTGCCCTTCGTGGCTCGTTACCGCAAAGAGCAAACCGGAGGGCTCGACGAGGTCCAGATCCAGGCCATCGACGAAAAACGGGTATACTACACCGAGCTACTCGAGCGTCGGGGCGCAGTGCTCCGGGAGATCGAGGCCCAGGGCAAGCTCACCGCCGAGCTGCGGCGCCGCATCGAGAGCGCGTGGACCAAAACCGAGCTCGAAGACTTGTACCTGCCCTACAAGCCCAAGCGAAGGACCCGGGCGGCCATGGCACGGGAGAAAGGTCTCGGACCGCTGGCCGACTTGCTACTGGCCCAACAAGGGACGGCCGATGCCGCACAGCTTGCCCAGGCCTTCGTGCAGGAAAGCAAAGGGGTCCCCGACGTGAAGGCCGCGTTGGCCGGCGCCCGGGACATCGTGGCCGAACAGGTGTCCGAGCGCCCCGAGGTCCGCGCGCTGGTGCGGCAAACGTACAAGCAAGAGGCCGTGGTGATTTGCGCGCCGGTGCCCGCCAAGAGCAAGGGCCCCACCAAGTTCGAGATGTACTACGACTTTCGCGAGCGGCTCCAGGGCCTGCCGTCGCATCGGTACTTGGCCCTGCGCCGCGGCGAAGAAGAAGGCGTGCTCCGCGTCAACCTCGAGATCGACGAACCCAAGACCGCCAGCAAACTCTACGGCACCGTGGGCATCAAAGCAGGCACCCCTGTGGCCGCCGAGCTTCGTGCCGCCGTCGACGATGCGCTGCATCGGCTCTTGGGCCCAAGCATCGAGACTGAGGTCAGCAGCGACCAAAAGCAACTCGCAGACCGCGATGCCATCGAGATCTTCGCGGCCAATCTCAAGAAGCTCCTGTTGTCGGCGCCGTTGGGCCGACGGGTGGTGCTCGGCATCGATCCGGGGCAGCGCACGGGCTGCAAGTGTGTCGTCGTCGACGACACGGGCAAGCTCCTCACGCACACGCTCATCAACCTGGTGGCCGGCGACGCCGCGCTTTCGCAAGCCAAAAAGACCATCGCCGGTCTGCTGTCCAAGTACGAGCCCTTCGCCGTGGCCGTGGGCAACGGCACCCACGGCCGCGAGACCGAAGACTTCGTGCGCCAGGTCATCGCCACCGAGGGCAAGAGCACCATGGTGGTCCCCGTCAGCGAGTCCGGCGCGTCGGTGTACTCGGCCAGCGAGGTGGCGCGAGAAGAGTTCCCCGATCTGGACCTTACCGTGCGCGGTGCCGTCTCCATTGCCCGAAGGCTGCAAGACCCCCTGGCGGAGCTCGTCAAGCTCGACCCCAAGGTCATTGGCGTGGGGCAGTACCAGCACGACGTCTCGCAGTCGGAGCTGCAGAAGAAGCTCACGGTCGTGGTCGAGTCTTGCGTCAACGCCGTGGGCGTCGAGCTCAACACGGCCAGCGCCTCGCTGCTCGCGCACGTGGCGGGTCTCGGCCCCACAACGGCCAAGAAGATCGTCAAACACCGCGACGACAAGGGTGCGTTCCGCTCTCGGGCGGATCTGCTCAAGGTCTCGGGCATCGGCCCCAAGGCCTTCGAGCAATGTGCTGGCTTCGTACGCGTGCGCGGCGGGGCGCATCCGCTCGACGAGAGCGCCGTGCACCCCGAGCGCTACGCGTTGGTGGAGCGCATTGCCAAAGATCAGGGGGTCAAGCTGTCGGACCTCGTGGGCGGCACCGATCTGCTGCGCCGCGTGCCTTGGGAGCAGTACGCATCCAACGACGTTGGGCTACCCACCCTCGAGGACATCAAGAAAGAGCTGGCCAAACCCGGTCGCGATCCCCGGGAATCTTTCGTACCCCCCAAGTTTCGCGACGATGTCCGCAGCATGGAAGACCTCAAGATCGGCATGGAGCTCGAGGGCGTTGTGACCAACGTGACGGCCTTCGGCGCCTTCGTCGACGTGGGCGTGCATCAAGACGGGCTCGTGCACGTGTCCCAGCTCGCCGACCGCTTCGTCAAAGACCCTCAGCAAGAGGTCAAGGTCGGCGACCGCGTCAACGTGCGCGTGCTCGAGGTGGATCTCGCGCGCAAACGCATCGCGCTCACCCGAAGGACCGGGGCCGTCGCTGCGACTTCGGGCCCAAGCCGCAGCCCCGCGGCAACACCAAAGACCAAAGACGCGCCCACGTTTGCCAACAATCCCTTCGCCGCAGCACTGGGGGCCAAACCGCGCAGCCGCTAAATCACCGAGCATGAGCTTCGATCAAGCTCGGTGATTTAGCTTCCTTTGTTATCGGAGGACGCTGTCCTCCGCCCCAGAGGCATTGCCGCTGGGGCCCCACCTCCTGCATTTGGGTCCCAAGCCCAAATGGCGCGCGGCGGCGAGGAACGGTGAATGATGCAAGGAATCTCGTTTCCAGGGGACTACGTCGTCGAGCGTCATCTTCGAGCGGTCACGGCTGCGGTCAGCGATCGTCGCGGGGAAGCTCGCGTTCGTTGCTGGCGCGAAGGGTGCGCCGGTCGGCGCATAGCTCTGGCGAGTTCGCGAGGCGCTTGGCCTCTTCGGGACCGAGCTTTTGCGCCAAGTCCGCCTCGAAGGCTTTGGACTCGGCGGTGAGCGCCATGCCCAGGCGTTCGAGTGGCGCGAGACCTTGGTTGTCTTTGGGCGCGGGCTTCTTGCCGGCATTGATGTCGGCCACACGACTGAGGGATTCTTTTGCGGCTTTGGGGTCTGCTTTGCGCGCGCTGTTCTGAATGGCATCCATGCAGCCGCTTGGGCCCACGGCATCGGCGGCATCGGGGCTACCCAGCACCTTGGCACACAGGGGCTTGATCTCGGCCATCACGCGCTTGTTGGAGCGCTCGTAGGCGTCGGTGATGGTCTGCGCGTCGCCTGGCGCAAGCCCCAAGCGGTTGACCACCCGCTCGCTGGGCACCCAGGGCGTGTCCCGGAT
>JBIKNA010000023.1:0-33465 GCA_044358965.1 Polyangiaceae bacterium | reverse complement strand
CGACGGTGGGGGTCGCATCGCCCGTCGAAGCGTCGACGGCCGGGGGCGCGATGGCGCTGTCATCGCAGGCGACGATGAGCGCGGCGGACACGAGGGCACCAAGGACACTGGGAACTAGGAGGTGCCTGAGCTTTCGGATCTTCATGATATCACTCCTCAAAGCTCTGCCGGGCACCAGAGCCATGAAATTGAACATCATTATCAATAGTGGAATCGCCGCCCTGGGTCAAGGCACCCGGCGCGCCCGGGCCGCGCAGTGACGACCTTGGTTTGCGGGCCGCGCAGTGACGACCTTGGTTTGCGGTGATGGTTTGTGCCGCGGAGTGACGACCTTGGTTTGCGGTGATGGTTTGCGCCGCGGAGTGACGACCTTGGTTTGCGGTGACGGTTTGCGGTGACGACCTTGATTCGCCGTTCGACCTGGACCACTGGGTAACCAGGTTTCCCTGGTCCATTCGAGGCTTCCGATCCAGGGGCGAGATTTGCCTACACCCAAAGGTTTCCGAGGGTTGTCTCTTGGCAGAGACGGCATCCTGTTTGCGTTAGGAGTTCTCGTGCGTTCGTACCTCGCCGTTGTCACTGCATTCGTTGCCGGCTTCCTGATGGTGGCCTGTGGCGAGAACCCCAAGAACTTCACCCAGCGCGCGGGCCGCGGCGGGGACACGAGCAGCGACGACACCGATGGCTCCGCCAAGAAGACCAAGAAGACGACGACCAGCAGCAGCTCGGGCAGCACATCGAGCAGCGGCAGCAACCCGCTGCCCGCGCCCACGGCGGCGCCCAACCCGTCGTCGAGTTCACCTTCGCCGAGCCCCACGCCGGCGCCCACCACGCCGCCGGTTCAGCCCGCGCCCGCAGGCAGTTGCGCCAACCCCACCTGCCAGGGACTGTTCGGTCTCTTTGGCTGCTTTGCGAATGGCAACGAGGGGCTCGTCAAGCTCGCGTGCGACAACGAGCAAGGCGGCTGCGTCTGCATCGTCAACGGTGAGGTCACCCAAGAAATCGAAGCCGAGGTCAACTCGGCGGACGACGCGCGGGCGTTGTTCACCGGCCAGTGCAACTGCCAGTAGGGCGCGGTTTGGGCCCACATGCGTTCCCACCATGGAACGGTCCACGGTAGGCTTGCCCCATGGACGTGACGCAGATCCCGTACTTGAGCGGCGGCATCCCCTTCTTCGGGCACGTACGCGAGATGCGGCTCAACCGCCTGGGCTTCGTGCATCGCCTCAACCACGAGATCGATCGCATGGGGCGCCTGCGCACCTTGGGGGCCGAGGCCGTGGTGGCCCACCACCCCGAGGTGTTGCAGGAGCTGATGCTCGACAAGGCGCGCATCTTCGAGAAGTCCGCCATGACCCGCTTCTCGCTGTACCCACTGGCCGGCGAGGGTCTGTTCACCAGCAACGGCGACTTGTGGCGTCGGCAGCGCAAGCTCATGGCGCCCATGTTTCATCCGGCGCAGCTCCGCAGCTACGCCGCCGACATGGTCCAACAAACGGAAGCCTGGATCCGCGACTGGAAACATGGTGAGCGCATCGAGCTCGCCAAAGAGACCACGCGCATCACCATGAGCATTGCTGGCAAAACGCTCTTCGGTGCCGATACCTTCTCCGAGGCCGATGCCATCGGCGAGGCGCTCACCGTCGCGCTCGACTGGACGGGGCACAACGCGCCCAGTTTGCTGGCCATCGCGCACCTGGTCGGCCGCCGCGCATTCACCAGGCTGGCCGAAGAGTGGAACATACCCGGTGCCAGCGAGATGGCCGATCGCCTTCACGGGCCCGTGGTGTTGCCCGGCGCCGAGGGCAAAGAGCTCCGCGAAGCGGTGCGCGTGCTCAACGATCAAGTGGCGCGCATGATAGAGGCCCGACGGAAGGATCCCGGCACCCACGCCGATCTGCTCGACAAGTTGCTGCAGGCCCGCGACGAAGACGACGGTGCCCGCATGAGCGACAAACAGGTGCGTGACGAGGTGCTCACGCTCTTCGTGGCCGGGCACGAGACCACGGCCAGCGGGCTTGCCTGGACCATCCATTGTCTCTGCAACCACCCGGAGATCTACGCCAAGGTGCAGGCCGAGGTGGATGCATTGGCCGGCGAACCCACCATCGAGGATCTGCCCCGCTTGCAGCTCTGCGCGCGCGTGTTCAAAGAGGCGCTTCGGTTGTACCCGCCGGTGTACATCTTTGGCCGGCAGGCCAACGCCGCTTCATCGCTGGACGGCGTGGCCATGCCCCGGGACGTGGTGGTGTTGGTGGTGCCCTATGCCGTGCATCGTCGGCCCGACTTGTTCCCAGACCCCGAGCGCTTCGACCCCGATCGCTTCTTGCCGGAGGCCGAGAGCCAGCGGCACAAGCTCGCCTGGCTGCCCTTTGGTGCTGGCCCGCGGGTGTGCATCGGCAACCACTTTGCCATCATGGAAGCGCAGCTCGTGCTCGCGAAGCTGCTTCGTCACGCGCGCTTCGAGGCCATTGGCGTCGAGGAGCCCGACGCTGGCGCCACCCTTCGCCCCAAGCACGGCATGCCCATGCGCGTCTTCCTTCGCGGGCGCGAGCGTGGCGTCTCGTAGCCGCCCCCGCAAGACCATGCCCCGGGGCACATGCTAGAAAGTTCGCTCGTTTGCGCGGTGTGCGTCGCGACTTGGGTGCTCTGGGCCCCCGCGGCAGCCTTCCAGAAACGTGCGCGCGGCGACCACGGAGGAGTCTCGGTTTTTCCGCTGATTCCGCTCTTCCCCGTTGTGGCGTGCGCGGCAGGTGTTGCGCTCAACCGCGTCGGGGCGCACGTCGGCACCTGGATCGTCGGCGGTGGCCACAGCGTGTTGCTTCTGTGGTTCGCGCTATCGATCCTGCGCTCCCGTTCGCTGTTGCGCCGCCACTCGGCGCGTCAACCCGAGGGCTGAGGTGCAAGTTGCGCGGCCGCGCGCGCGCGAATCAACGTTGCAAGTGCCAGCGCTGTTGCAGGTGGCGGCGCAAAACGCCAGGTGCATGTTCCGACGCGCTAGGGCCTCAACCCGTGAGCATCGAAGGCTTGCGCTGGCGTGGTGGCGGCGATCTGCCCGCTGAGAGCTATCGGCCGCGAATGGCCGACACCGACTGCAACAAGCCCAACGGCGTGGCCTTGAGCTTCACGTACAGGTGATCTTGGTCCGTTTCGATGGACCCAATGTTGATCATGGGCGTGATGATGGACAGGGCGCGACGGAGCTTCTCGTTTTCGGCGATCTTGGGGACCTTGAGCAGATCGACCACGATGCGATCGCCACCCGCTTCGACGATGGCCGGGGGCTTCTTGGGGATGAACTTGAGTAGGTTGCCCGGCTTGGACAGGTCGAGGGCCCCGGACTTGATGAGCGTGGCCACGGGCGACTCGCTGTCGCCGACGAGCTCGAGCTTGACGTCGCGCAGGCGCACGGCCACACGGATGGTCTCTGGGGTGACGTTGATGTCTTCGATGCGGATGGTGGCCGAGGCCCGCACCGCGGTGCCCATGGCGTCGACCACGGCGCTCAGGCGCAACGCCGGTGGCGTGCTGCCGATGGACACATCTTTAGGGGCCTTCTTGCCGCCAGGGATCTGCTCGGCGAAATACCGAAGCGCCGCCAAGGGGACACCGAACTTGAGCCCCGCTGCATTGAGCGTGGCCCGCACCAGCTCGTCGGGGTTGTTGCGTACGTAGCCGGCAGCCGCCTGAAGGATCGCCTTGGGTTTGATCATGCGAGGACCCAAGAGCGTACCACGTCACGTTTTGACGATGGCATCCCAGTGATCGGCGATTTCTTGTGCCGTCCAGACGCCCGCTTCCTCGTCTTTGAACTTGCCGGCGCTCTCGGTCACCTTGAAGGCGTACATGCGGGCGCCGGCCGCCGCGAGCACGTAGCCCGTGCGATCGCCGCAAAGATCACTGGCCAAAAACAGCGCTGCGGGGGACACGTGCTCCGGCGTCAGGCTGTCTGTGCCCTGGAACATGGGCAAATCGCTGGTCATGCGGGTCTTGGCGATGGGGGCCAGGGCGTTGACGGTGATCCGGTGCTTTTGCAGCTCGATGGCCATGGTGCGCGTCAGGCCGTAAATGCCGGCTTTGGCTGCGGCGTAGTTGGCCTGGCCAAAGTTGCCCAGCATGCCGCTGACGCTGGTGGTGTTGACGATGCGCCCGCCGTTGCCTTGGGCGATCATTTGTTTGGCCGCGGCCTGTGCCGTCAGGAATGTGCCCGTCAGGTGCACATCGAGTACGGCTTGAAAGTGCTCGCGCTCGAGCTTGAGGAACGTTTTGTCGCGAAGAATGCCTGCGTTGTTGACGAGGATGTCGACACGGCCAAAGGTGGACACGGCGGTCTCCACGATGCCGCGGGCGCCTTCTTCGGTGCAGACCGAGTGGGTGGAGCGGACGGCCTGGCCGCCGCTGTCTTGGATTTCGCGGAAGACGTCATTGACCATGGACGCGTCTTCGCCGGCGCCGCCCTCTCGGGGGCCACCCACGTCGTTGACGACGACTTTGGCGCCCTCGCGCGCAAACGCCAGGGCATGCGCCCGGCCGAGGCCGCCCCCAGCGCCCGTAATGATCGCAACTTTCCCCGTGAGCAATCCCATGGCCACGATCCTGTAGTCGAAATCGCGCACACTTCCGGCAAAAACGTTGTGCTAAAACTACCGACCCTCGACCGATGAAGGAGCCCCTCAAAACGCGCCGCATCAAGACCGTGCCCATCGCCATCGCCGACGATGATGTGCAGGTTGCGCCGCCGGTGCCGTCCCAGGGCCGAGCCTCTTACGGGCCGCCGTCGTCGGACTCGTCCTGGATCACCGAGACCGTTGTCGTCGACCGCACCACCGAGCCCGAGCTCGCGGTGCCGTCCGCAGCCCAAAAAGATCGCGTCACCCTCACGGTCATCACGGGCTTCAATGCCGGACAGGTGTTCGCCCTCGACGGCACCACCCACTCCATTGGTCGCGGCACCGAAGCCGACGTGTGGGTCGAAGATGCTGGGGTCAGTCGCGAGCACGCGCTCATCACCTGCCGCGCCGACGGCGCCTATTGGGTCGAAGACCTGGATTCGACCAACGGAACGTTCGTGGCCGGTGAGCGCATCAAGATGCGCGAGCTCAAGAGCGGCGATCGTTTGCAGCTTGGCCCGTCCCTTGTGCTTCGCTTTGCCGTCACCGACGACGCCGAAGAAGAGCTGCAGCGTCGGCTCTACGAATCGTCCACCAAAGATGCCCTGACACGCGCCTTCAACCGCAAGTACTTCACCGAGCGCCTCGTGGCCGAGGTGGCCCATTCGCGGCGGCACCGGGTAAAGCTCAGCGTTCTGCTGCTCGACGTCGATGAGTTCAAAAAGGTCAACGACACCTACGGGCACCTGGTGGGCGACATGGTCTTGCGCATGGTGTCTGCGGCCATCGCCCGGCTCATCCGCGTCGAGGACTTGCTCGCGCGCTACGGCGGGGAAGAGTTCGTCATTCTTGCAAGGTCCACCGGGCGTTCGGACGCTGCCATTCTGGGCGAGCGTGTTCGGCAGGCGGTGGCCGCCGTCGAGGTCCCCCTCGGCGATGGCGAGCCGCCGCTTTCGGTCACCATCAGCGTCGGGGTTTCTACCCTGGCCGACGCCGGCCCCGAGGCGGGCCCCGACGAGCTCCTGGCCCTGGCCGACAAGCGCATGTACATGGCCAAAGAACAGGGCCGAAATCGCGTCATCAGCGAGAGCTAGGCCCTTGCTCCGCGCGGCCCTGGCCGGCCACCCTTGACGCGGCGCATCCCGCGATGTTAACCACGATGCCCAATGAGCGGATTGCCGCTCGAACCCAGCGCGGGGCATGCGCCCCCAACCGAGTGATTCCGAGGAGGAGCCCATGACCGTCGACGTGAAGAAAATGTTCAACGAGGATCTGCCCGCCGGCCTGGCCAAGCACGCCGAAGACGCGAAGACCCTCGGCGCGACGTACCAGCTCAACATCACCGGCGAGGGCGAGTGGTTCATCGACTGCTCGGCCAACGGTCCCGCCGTCAAGGCCGGCACCGAAGCCGCCGACTGCACCATCACCGTGGCCGCCGAAGACTTCCAGAAGCTCCTCGAGAACCCCCAGGCCAACGGCATGCAGCTCTTCTTCGCTGGCAAGCTCAAGGTCGCGGGCAACCAGATGCTCGCCATGAAGCTGCAGAAGCTCTTCTCCTTCAAGTGATCGCAGGCCCCTCCGGGGCCCCCGCAAGAGCCCTCGGCAACACCATGCCGGGGGCTTTTTCTTTTCTCGGCATGGGGGGGCCGGCCGGCTGGGGCTTAACGGTGTCTGGCTTCGGAACGACGGTTCTGCCTGCTGGGGCTTAACGGTGTCTGGTCGGAATTCGGTTTTGTTCAAAAGGGCTTTTTCGGCGTTGGAGCTAGGGATCTCCACGGAAAGCCCAGGGCGGCGGGTAGGGGCCCTTCCTTTTTGGGGTCGCCCGAGGGCCCCACCAGAACTCGGCGGCGGACGGCTACGCCGCCGCTCGCCTCAAACAATGCGGGTCCTCTCCCCCAGCCGACCCCAAAAAGGAAGAACCCTACCCGCCTTTTGTGCGCGCCGAACAACATGGAGCCTGCGCCGGAAGGGAGAGGGAGGGGGCGCACGTCACCAACGTTGGTCTCGTGCAGCTCGGAGCGCGGCCGCCGAGAACCCACGTTGCTCTCATGCATCTCGGAGCGCGACCGCAGAGCCCTGGAGCGGCACGTGCATGATACACAAGTCACGTATCTGGACGGTTTGCGCCCGACAGTCCGGGCGAGCCGAGCTTTGCGTGCCCATAAACTTCGCGGATCCCGTTAGCCCCCCCTCTCTCCTCTTCGGCGAGCGCTCCCAAGGGGCCGGAGGGGTTACGTGCTTTCGGGTCTGGGCAAGCAGCCGAGGCTGGCCCGCCCAAGGCCTCAAAGCATGGATAGCGACGCCTAATTCCTTACCTAGGGGCAACGCCATCGATTCGAGGCGTCTCCCAACACCGGTCTACAACAGCGGCGCGTTCCGGCGGGCCAACGAAGCGCGCGCAGCCCTACCCGAAAGCGCGTGGCCCCGCAGGACCCTGCACCACGATGGCCTCCACCTGACCCCAACGCCGAAAAAGCCCTTTTGAACAAAACCGAGTTCTGACCCCAGACACCGTTAAGCCCCAGCCGGCCCCCCCCGTTGGGCTAAGCTGCGCCGCGAAGAGGTGACCCGTGGCGACCGAGTCTTTTCCTATCGACGTTGAGCAACGCGGCAACATTGCCATTTGGACCATCGCCCGGCCCGAGCGCATGAACTCGCTCTCGCGGGCCACGCTGCTTGCGTTCGGCAAGTTGGCGCGGGAGGCCGTCGTCAATCCGTCCATTCGCGCCATCGTCATTACGGGGGCCGGGGACAAGGCTTTTTGTGCTGGTGCGGATCTCAAAGAGCGTCAGGGCATGAGTGAGAACGACATCCGGGTGCAGGTGGAGCTGTATCGATCGGAGTTGGGGCCGCTCGACAAGAGTCCGAAGCCGGTGGTGGCTGCGCTGAACGGTGTGGCCTTTGGCGGCGGCCTCGAGCTGGCGCTCGTTTGTGATCTGCGTGTCGCGGCCGCGCACGTGCAGCTCGGGCTTCCGGAGACGACGCTGGGCATTATCCCTGGCGCGGGGGGAACGCAGCGGCTGCCGCGCATCGTTGGCGAAGCGCGCGCCAAAGAGATGATCCTGCTGGGGCGTCGCTTGTCTGCAGAAGAGGCGTTGGCCTTCGGACTCGTGAACCGGGTTGTGCCCGCGGGCACCAATCTCATCGATGATGTGTGTGCGTACATCGCGCCCATTGCCGAGGGGGCGCCCATCGCGCAGGCCGCGGCCCTCGAGGCCATCGACCGCTCGTTTGACAGCAGCCTGGAGCTTGGTTTGGAGCTCGAGAAGGTGAGCTACGACAAGGTCTTGGTGAGCGCAGACCGGCGGGAGGCGCTTTCGGCCTTCGCGGAGAAGCGTAAGCCGCAGTTCTCCGGCAAGTAGTCCGCGAGGGGCCGCGGCGTTTGGGGGCCGGCGCGCGTTACTTCGACAGCACCACGATGCTGTACGGGCCGAGCGCGATGCCTCCGGTGAACGGCAAGCCGTCGCGGGACGCGCTGGTGGTGCCCACGTGCGCGTTGCCGCCGCCGGCAAAGTCGGTGCCGTACTTGGGGTCGTCGCTGTCGAGTCGCGTGCGCCATGGGCCCGCGCTCGGTAGACCCAGATCGTAGCGGGTGTACCGCTTGGCGGTGAAGTTGGCCACGACCATCACATCGTCGTCGGTGCCTTTGCCCCGGCGAAAGATGACCACCTTGTTGCCGCCCTGATCGTTCTTGTGCGTGATGGTGATGCCTGGTGCCGCAAGGCCCGAGGTGCCGCCACCCAGGTTGCGTCGCAGGCGGATCGCGTCCTTGTAGAACGCACGTACCTGGGCGTAGGTGTCTTTTTTTGACCAGTCCAGTGGCTCTGGTGTGTCGGCAAAGGTTCCCCGTTCGAGCATCTCCTGGCCCTGGAACAGCATGGGCACCCCGGGGGTGGTGAACAGCAGGCCTGCGGCGAGCATCGAGCGCTTGCGTGCTGCAAGACTTGCTGGGTCTGCCGCATCGATGCGCGACGGCAGCCGCGCGCTGCCGTTGCCGACGGTGTCGTGGTTCTCGGTGAACAGGAGGCGCTGGAACGGATCGGCATTGTAGGTGCTGAGCAGCGCCTGCTCGACCTCGCCCAGGTTTCGCGCGTTGTCTGCCTGCGCCAGCAACACGTTGGCCAGCGGGTAGAAGAAAGCTCCCTCCCACTGCGCATCGAAGCCGAGGCCTCCTGCGCTTTCGGCCTTGGTGACGTCCGCGCTGCCCTTCAGATCTTCGGCGATGAGCAGCGCCGGCCCCAGTGCCTGTCGCGTGGCTTGGTTGGCGCGCTTGATGAGCGCCCGGCCGCCGGGCATGGTGCCTTGGCCGTCTACGGCCCGCACGTTGGAGACCGAGTCCCAGCGAAACCCGTCGACGCGATACTCGGAGACCCACGAGAACACGTTGTCCGTGAAGAAATCCGAGACCTCTGCCTTGTCGAAGTTGGGGCGTGGGCCCCAGGGCGTCGTCTTGTAGGCAGCGTCCTCGAAGAAGTACGCGCCGTAGCTGCCTCCGGTGCAGGGGGCATCGAAGCAACGCAGGGGCGCTTTGTCCCAGCCGGTGTAGTGGTTGAACACCACATCGAGGAGCACTGCGATGCCTCGCTCGTGTGCGGCGTCCACCAAGCGGCGGAGATCGTCCGGGGTGCCAAAGGCTGCGTGTGGCGCAAAGTACTCTTGGGGGTTGTAGCCCCAGCCGTGCGAGGTCCCGAACAGATTGACCGGCATGAGCTCGATGGCATTGACTCCAAGCTCTGCGAGCTCGTCGAGCTTGTCGATGGCGCTCAGGAACGTGCCTTTGCCGGTGCCTCCAGGGCTGTTGAAGCTGCCGATGTGCAGCTCGTAGAGCACCGTTTCGTTGCGCGGGGCTGGGCTGAACGACTTGGACTTCCACGCATAGCTGTGCGGGTCCACGACGATGCTCTCGGCGCCGTCGCTCATGCGGCTTCGCGGGTCTACGCGACGGAGTTCTGTGCCGTCTTTGCTGGTGATCAGAAAGTGGTACCGCTGGCCCGCCCGGGCACCTTCGATGCGCGCAGCGAAAGTGCCTCCCGCTTCGGCTGCGAGCGGCACTGGCGCTGCCCCGGCGGCCTCGCCGGCCACACGCACGGCGTTGGCGTTGGGCGCCCAGACACGAAACAGGACACCTGTATCCTGCACCGTTGCGCCCATGTGTTTGCCGCTGGGAGGCACCGGGATCTGCGCAGGGGGAACGGTGCCATCGGTGGCGGCGTCGGTGCTCTTGCCGGGTACCTGCGTGGCCGTGTTGCCTTCGACCGGGCCCGAAACAGGCTCGGCGCCTTTGCCCTGGGGGGGCGCGTTGCTGCTGGCGCACGCTGCGATGGCAAGCAACGCAGCGGGGTAGAGACGGCGTAACTCTTTCATGAGTGCCGGATTGTGACCCTCGAACGGCTCCGGCGCAACCCGCCTGAGCGAATCGCGCCGTGCGCGCCCTCGGGACATGCGCGTTCCGTTCGCGCACTCGATGCGCTCCGTATCTGCGAACCCCAGCACCCCCGCTCACGCGGTGCAGCACTCGGCAATCCTGCTTCGTGTCGCGCGGGGGGACCGGAGGCTCGCGCCGTATCTCAGATGACCCCGAGCAACTTCGCGGCGAGCCCGAGGCCCTCGCCCACCACGGCCCCACCGGGGGCCAGCGGGGCCAAGCCGAGGGCGGCCTTGAGTGCGCCCTTGGAGTCGCCTTTGGAGATGGCTGCGATGCCCACGAGGGAGCTCTTGATGGGACCCTCGCCCGGGAACAGTTTGCTGGCGCCGTCGAGCACGCCCGACACGTCGCCGTTGCGTGCTGCCGCGACAGTGTTCATGGCATCCCCGACCTCGCCCGGCACCGCCGGCACGCCCACACCCGCGGCGCCCGCCAAGGTGCCGACGTTGAGCCCGGCTCCTGCACCGCCCTGCGCCGCCATGGCCTTTCGGCGCTCGGCTTTGCACGTTGGACCCGACACCATGCTGCCTGGGGAGATCTCTTCGCCCCGGGCGCACTTGGCGAGGTCTGCCTTGTATCCGGCGTTGGTGTCCGCCACGACCTGGTTGATCGACTTGGCCGAACTCGCGCTCTCCACCTGCTGGAACATGCTGTCGACGCCGGCCTTGTAGTTGGCTTCGTACTTGGCGTCGCCGTGGACGGCGCGCATCATCTGCTCGTAGCGGCTCTTGACCAGGCTGGCGCTCTTGTCGAGCTCGTGGACATAGGTTTTGGCCTCCTCGTCGGTGACCTCGAGCTTGAGCGGGAACGCCTTGAGTGTGCTCTCGGCGATGATATCCAGCGCCTTGGGGTCGCCGCCCTCGGCCACCGCCTGCATGGCCGCCAACATGCCCAGCGATGATGCTGCGAGGTACTCCGAACGCTTCTGCCGTAGCAGGCCGCGCTTGATCAGCGCGTAGTCGTCATCGTTGAGCTCCATCTCGTAGGTCTTGCGGGTTCTCACTACCTGCGCCGCGCGCATCAGCTGCATGAGACCGCCCGTTTGCACCCAAGAGTTGGTCTTGAGCGCCACCATGCTCACGTTGAGCACCTGCATGCGCAGATCGTTGATCTTGACCATGTGCTTGACGCCGGCCTGCAGCTCCTTCTGCTCGGCGGGCGTAGCCTTCTGCTCGGCCATCTTGCGACCCAGGATCTGCGCGCGATCGGTGAACGAGTCTTTGAGCTGCACGAAGTTGCCACCGCCCACTGCGCGGCCATCGTCGTTCTTGACGGTCTCGATGCGCAACTTGACCTTGCCCGCACGCAGGGCCTTGACGTTGGCGCTCGCAGACTCCGTGAGCGGGCCGCCCTGGAAGGCGGGCTCTTTGCCCAAGCTCTGGCGCAAGGCCTTCAGCAGGTCCGCCTCGTACTTGTCCATCTCTTCGTCGGACCGGGCGTCGGCCTGGGCATAAGCGTCGCGCTCGCCCTTGCGCAGCATGTCTTTGCTCTCGGGCGCAATTTCCACCCGGGCCGACGTGGTGGGCGCTGCACCGGCGCCGCCTTGAGGCATCAGCATGCCGCAGCCAATGGGCATCAGACTGAGGGCGGTGAGGGAGACGTAGGGGAGCAATTTCATGGTCTTGGACTCTCTGACGGGCGTTGACGTGGTCGAGCGCTGCACCGTGTACGCACGCGCAATGCCGGATCTCCCCGCAGGTGGGCTCATTTGGTGCCCCGGACCGCCGAAGGACCCTTGCGGGGGGCAAGGGCAACGACGTAAAGCCATTCGCCATGTCTGCCGAGGAAACGCTGAAAGAGACCCTGGCCCGCGTCGAAAAGGGCGGCGCGCCGAAGTACCACCAAAAGAACGCCGAGACCGGCAAGCTCTTCGCGCGCGATCGCATCGCCAAGCTGTGCGACCCAGGCAGCTTCACCGAAGACGCCGCCCTCGCCAACAACCTGGACCCGGACCTGCCCGCGGACGGCGTGATCATTGGCCTTGGCCGCATCGAAGGGCGCCAGGTCGCCATCATGGCCAACGACTCCACCATCAAGGCGGGGTCCTGGGGCAAGCGCACCGTCGAGAAGATCCTTCGTATCCAGGAGACGGCCAGCAAGCTCCAGGTGCCGCTTTTCTACTTGGTCGATTCGGCCGGCGCGCGCATCACGGACCAAGTCGAGATGTTCCCCGGCCGCCGCGGCGCCGGACGCATCTTCTACAACGAGGTGAAGATGAGCGGCATGGTGCCGCAGATCTGCTTGCTCTTTGGCCCAAGCGCTGCCGGCGGCGCATACATCCCCGCGTTCTGCGACATCGTCGTGATGGTCGACGGCAACGCCAGCATGTACTTGGGAT
The DNA here is from genome assembly GCA_044358965.1 of Polyangiaceae bacterium. GTDB lineage: Bacteria > Myxococcota_A > Polyangia > Polyangiales > Polyangiaceae > SXNL01. Next base: position 21,092 of record JBIKNA010000023.1, on the reverse strand, counting down.
CGCCCCGCATGGCCGAGATGGTCATCGGCGAGAAAGTCACCCTCGAAGAGATGGGCGGCGCCAAGATGCATTGCTCGGTGTCGGGTTGCGGCGACGTGCTCGTCAAAACCGAAGAAGACGCCATCGCCTTTGCCCGGCGCTACTTCGGCTACATGCCCTCGCGATGCGACGATTCGCCGCCAGAGGTGCCTGGCAAGGCGCCCAAGAGCCTTGGCAAACCGTTGTCGGAGATCATTCCCGCCGACGAGAACAAGTACTTCGACATGAAGCACGTCATCGGTGAACTCATCGATGAGGGCAGCTTCTGCGAGATCAAGGAACTCTTTGCCCGGGAGATGATCACGGGGCTCGCGCGTATCGACGGCAAAGTGGTTGGCATTGTGGCCAACCAGCCCAAGTGGCTTGGCGGCGTGCTCTTCGTGGACTCCGCCGACAAAGCCGCGCGGTTCATCTGGCTGTGCGACGCATTCAACATCCCGCTGTTGTACCTGGCCGATGTGCCCGGCTTCATGATCGGCACCAAGGTCGAGAAGCAGGGCATCATCCGCGCGGGAGCCAAAATGATCGCCGCCGTGAGCGAGGCCACGGTGCCCAAGATCTCCGTCGTGGTGCGCAAGGCCTATGGCGCTGGCCTCTACGCCATGTGTGGCCCGGCCTTCGAGCCCGATGCGTGCATTGCGTTGCCCAGCGCGTCCATCGCCGTCATGGGGCCGCAGGCCGCGGTCAACGCGGTCTACTACAACAAGATCCAAGAGGTGCCCGCGGGGCCCGAGCGCGACGCCTTCGTGGCCAAGCTGCGCGACGAGTACAAGGCCGACATCGACCTCATGAAGCTGGCCTCGGAGATGGTCATCGATGCCGTGGTGCCCGGCGAGCGCCTGCGCGACGAACTCATCCGTCGCTTCGCCCAATACGCACAAAAGACCGAGGACCAGCCCATCAAAAAACACATGGTCCCGCCTGTGTAGCCGGTTTGGAGCTAGGCTTGAGGGCGCCTCGGGATTTTCCCGGGCGCCCTTTGTCATGCGCCTCCTTCGAACCTCTCTCGTCTTCGCCGTGCTTGCGTCTGCGGTGCTGCCGGTGGCCCACGCCGGCGAGCCCGAAAGGTCTCGTGCTCGGGTACCCAACGACGCCCGGTTGCTGAAGGTCTTGGGGCCTCAGGCACAGTCCTTCGTGGCGCCTCGGCAGCAGCGCGTGGGAGCGCTGGTGCAGCTGCCGGACAGCGTTGCCGCAGCCAGCTTGGGCCTGTCGCCGGTGGCCCCAGGCATTGCCCGGCTGACGGGGTCCCCCGCCGAGGTGATCTCTTTCGCCGAGGCGCACCCTTCGTTGCGCGTCGAGGTCGCTCCTCCTCTTCGCCTCCTCATGGACAAGGTGGGCACCTTCACGCGCTCACGTGCGGCCAATGTCCAGGGCATCACCGGCCAAGGTGCCTACGTGGGCATTGCCGACACCGGCATCGACGTGATGCACGCCGAGATGCGCGACGCCGACGGCAAAACCCGCGTGGCCTGGCTTTTGGACTTGTCGCTGCCTCCCATTGGTACGCACCCCGAACTCGAAGCGCGCTTCGGGCTCAAAGACGCGACGGGCAAGGTCGTGCAGGGCGCGGTGTACTCTGCCGCAGACATCGACAATGCCATTGCCCGGGTACCCGTCAGCGGTCCGCCCTTGCGCTCGTTGCCTATCCCCACGGACGCCATTGGCCACGGCACCCACGTGGCTGGCATCGCTGCAGCCACGGGTGCCACCAACGGTGGCAGGTATGCAGGGTCTGCCCCCAAGGCGGGCATCGTGTTCGTGCGCATCACCCGCGACGACTCCGATGGCATCCAGAACGACGACTTGGTGCGCGCCGTCGAGTTCATGTTCGACCGCGCCGATGCGGACAAGAAGCCCATTGCGGTGAATCTGTCGCTCGGCACCGACTTTGGCTCTCACGACGGCAAGATGCTCTGGGAAGAGACCGTCGCGAGCTTCGTGGGCGATGACAAACCCGGTCACTCCATCATTGCTGCTGCAGGCAACAGCGGGTCCATCGCCGAGTCGCCCATTCACCAAGCGGTCTACGTGGCCAAAGGAGCCCGTATGCGGGTTCCGGTGCGCACCTCCGGGGCCGAGGCGGGCTCGGTTCAAGTTTGGGTGGCCCTGCGCCCGGGGGCCAACGTCAAGGTTGGCCTCGATGGCCCCGACGAAGAGTGGATCTCTCCCGTGGTCGAGGGCGAGCAGGCCGGGCGCAATCGCGACGGCTACAACGCCGGTGTCATCTTCGGCCAAGTCGGCGATTCGCCCGTGCCCAAGGGCTCGCGTGGCGCCGTGGTGGTGTGGTCCGGGCGCTGGCCCTCGGGCGAATACGCCGTAACCCTCGAAGGCGAGGGTAGCGTCGATCTGTACCTGCAAGGGGTGGGTGATGCGGGGCTCGCCGGCGCCAAGCCTGCGTACTTCCGGTCGTCCGTTCGCGAGGGCACCGTCAACTTGCCTGCCACGCACCCTGCCATCATCGGTGTAGGATGCACGGTTAGCCGTACGCGCTTTCTGAGCTCTCGCGGTGCCGAGGTCGTGCTCCGCGTGCCGCTGCTCGACAGCACCGGCGCTTCGCCCATCGGCGGCGCCCGGGAGCTCATCGACGGCGAAGTCTGTTGGTTCTCGAGCGCCGGCCCCACGGTCATCGGCGTACCCAAGCCCGAGATCAGCGCTCCCGGGGCCGTGGTCGTGTCGGCCATGAGCCGCGGTGCCGCCGCCGGGCAGCCCGGCAGCATCTTCACGAACCCCTCGTGCCCCAAACCCAAGGGCTCCGACGAGAGTGATCCTCGCTGTCTGCAGGTCGACGCAACCCACGCGGCGTCCGTGGGTACCTCCATGTCTGCGCCGGTGGTGGCGGGCATCGTGGCGCTGTTGTTCCAGCGCGACCCCACGCTCACGCAAAGCAAGATCGCCGCGCTGCTCCAAGGTGGCGCACATCGCTTTCGGGGCCCGTCGCCCTTCGAAGACCAAAACGGTCCCGGCGAAGTCGACGCGCTTGGCGCACTGGCCGCGCTCGACCGCATGCAGAAGCCCGAGAACGCGCTGCCTTCGCCAGGGAACAGCTGGCTCGCGCTGAGCCAAAACTATCTCGCTGCCGACCGGTCTACACCCATGACTGTGCTCGTCGAGCTGCGCACCGCAGCGGGCGACCCGGCGGACTTCTTCGACGGTGCGCGCGTTGGCCCGGTGGTCATCATCGATGGTGTACGGCAAGCCGGGGTCAAGGCGCTCCGGCGATCGCCTGGCGTGTTCGCCTACGAGTTCGTTGCGCCCCCGGGCTTGGGGGGGCGGTCCGTCACCTTCGGTGCCGAGTTCGACGGGCAGGGCATCGGTCAGTGGAAGACCGTCCCCATTGCCGTCGATGGCTGGTCGGCGGCGTACCCGCCCAAGGCCGCTGGAGGCTGCGACGTGGCTCCGCGGGGCAGCGGTGCCGGTAGCGGCGGCGCTGCGCTCTTCGCGGCCGTTGCGGCGCTCCTGTGGGCCCGCGCGCGCGACCGTCGGCTGCGCGGCTGAGAAGAGCGGGCAGGTAGGCCCCGCCCAAGCCCGCATACCCCCCGTGGTGTGCTGGGCCTGCGCTGTCGGTTGGGGGCTCTCCGGACCGATGGCTCGTTGCTGCGCCTCAGTTCTCGCTGGCCAACGTCAACATGTACCCGTGGCCCTCCCACGCTTCGTCATCGGGGTCGAAGGTGAACGCGGTGTCGCCCGCGTTCATGAGCACCACGAACACGGACTCGGCGCCTTCGAGGTTCACGAGTGTCATCTGCGCCTGGGTGTCCTTGCGGTGCGCGACGGGCAGATCGTTGCGCCCAAGGAACGCGCCGTTGGGGCCCACGCGCACCAGTGCAACGCGCAGGCGCGCGTGTTCCTCCCAAAGCAGCTCCACGCGCAGGCGCGCGTTGTCGCGGCGACCCTGGGTTCGCACGCGCACCAAGCCAACCCCGGTAGGCTCGATGACCCGACGTGGCAGCACCGCGCGGGGCTGCGCAGGCCAAGGCAAGTCCCAGTCGGCGCTTACCGGTGCAACGCGTGCCAGTGCCTTGCCCGAGGGCCACGGCCGTATGTTCTCGGCCACGGGCACGGCACGGGCCACGGCAAAGTCGAGCAAGAGCGCGTCGTAGCCGAGCCGCGGCGCGTTCGGGTCTGCGAAGGTCGCGCTGAGCACGTCGAAGGTATCGGGTTCGTTGTGCCATTCGGGCTGCCCGGCGCTCGTGCTCGTGGCCGACAACGCCCAAAGGGCACGCAGCACCGCCCCAGGCGCGATGCCACGGGTTTCGTCGAGCCAGTCGTAGAACGCCGATGCGCCATGCATGAAGAGCTGCTGCTCGCGGGCACCTCGGGTGGGGAGGCTTTGGGGGATGGCCCATTCGGCATTGGATTGAAAGTGGGCGAGCGCGTCGGGCTCCGGCGCTGCGCATGGTGTGAGCAGCCGGGCGAGGGCGTCGACCTGCGCTTCGGCGCTGCCCGGGTCCATGGCGGGGACATGTTCGATGCGCGCAGCTCCGACGACGGCCCGCGCCACGGCATGCTCGAGCGCGCACCCTCCGAGCTGCACGTCGACCTGGGTCCACGCCACGCCCCGGTCGATGGCAGACCTTGGGTCTCGGCCCCATGGCTCTACGCGTGTGGCGGCGCCGCCATTGCTCGCGTGAAGCACGAAGCGCGCGCCGCCCTCGGGACTTGGGCTTGGCGGCGGAATGCGCAGAGGCCCTCGCAGCGTGGCCCAAGTCCGCTCGAGCACACCGAGCACACCCAGGGTCACCTCGCCCGCGACCCCTACATCCGCTTCGACGCACACGGGTTCCCGGAACGAACAGGCGCGCCGGCTCGGCACTCCCGGCGGTGGAAGGCGCACGTGACGGTATGGTCCCGGGATCCCAAGGGTGGCGGCGGCATCGGCGCCGCTGTCTGCGCCCTGGGCTGCGGTTGCCGCTGCTGCCCCCTGCTCCGGCTCCGGCTCTTGCGCGCCCAAAGACCGCTCATGCTCGCCCGTCCAGTAGAGGGCGACGGTCACGGCGATGATGGCCCGAAGCGGCCCCCGGACACCACGCATGTCTTTGATGTATCACGCCTTTGCGCAAGGTGTGGGGATGGGTGCAACCTGGCGGCACCCAAGCTGATTTCTCTTTTTGCCCCCTTGGTTTGACAGCGTCTTTTCCGCGCACGTAACCTACGGACCTGCCATGAGTGCGACCTTCGACGTTCAGGGACAGCTCCGCTTCGACGTGAGCCGCGGTACCGCGGCGGATTCGGCGTCAAAGCCTGTGCTCGTGATGCCTGTCAGCGCGCTGACGGAGCTCCTCCAAAATGCCGGGCGCAAGGCCGCCGGTCAGTTTGGATTTGCCGTGGGGAAGGGGTGTGGCGAACGTGCTGCGGCTCGTCTCGGCGGGGATCGCGGAGTGGCCTCGGCGGCCATCGAGCAGGTCCTCACCACGTTGGCCGGCGAACTCTGCGTCGTCGGCATGGGGCGCTTGTCCCTCGAGCGTTGGGGCCGGGCCATGGTGTTCGTGCTCTCGGACTGCCCCATCGAAGATGACGGCTTCGTCGCCCAGGTGTGCGACGGCGCCGTGCAGGCGTGTACCGGCAAGGCCGTTTCGAGCGTGGTGCTTGCCCGTGAAGGCGCCACCGTGCGCGTGCTCGTCACCAGCGAGGGGGCCGCCTCCCGCGTCCGCGCGGCGCTCGGGGCCGGCGAAGCCTGGGGCAGCGTCATCGCCCGCGTGCAGACGGCAGGTGCCTCGTGAGTGCGGAGAAGATCAAGAAGCTCGAAGCTTTGTTGAGCCGTGTACAAGAGCGCGCGCAGCAGCCGCGCGTTGTGTCTGCAGCGCACGCCGTCGCGGCGCCGGCCCCCGCCGTCGCGGCGCCGGCCCCCGTCGCGCCGCCGGCGCCGGTTGTCACCCACGCGCCCGCCTTGGTGGCCGTGCCGCCGCCGCGTAGCTCTGCACCGCAGCTGAGCGAGCCCGAGCCCTCGGTCATCATCGAGGACGACGAGGCACCGCCCACGCCGGCAGGTGTCGATCTCGCCGCCGCCGAGGCGCACCCCAAGACGCCAGACGCGCCCGAGGTCGAGGTCTCCAGCGACTACGACGACGCCGAGGTCAGCACCGAGGTGGTCGAAGTCGACGTCGACGAAGACGACCTGATGGAAGACAGCGCTGGCGCCCAGAGCCACACGCAAATGGTGGCTGCCAGCCCCGAAGACGACCGCGATGAAGACGGCGGCACGCTCATTCAGGCTGGCGTGCGCGTCCCCACGGTGGCCCCCGAAGGCGAGTCCATGGAAGACCCGCCGGCCTCTTCCCGGCGCCCCGCGCAGAACGCAGACCCCTTCGTCGACGAGGCGCGACCTCCGCAGACCCCGCCCCCGGAGTCTGGTCGGCAGGTGGCCTCGGTGCACCCGTCGGCAGCGCCTGCGGTGCGCGATTCGCGCATTCCTACGCCGCCTCCGCCGTCACAAACGGACGACGAAGACGAGCCGCCGTCACATGGCACCATGGTGGGTGGCTGGCGCGAGCCGGGCATGCCGCCGGACTCGGTGTTGCGCACGGAAGCTCCGCCCATGCCGCCAGTCGTGGTGCCGCCCCCCGTGGCCGCTCCGCTCAAGCCCGAGACCACGCAGCCAGCCGTGGCCGCCACCGGCTCCGTAGCAGTTGCCACCGGGCAAGCGCCGACGTTTGCCCCGTCGTCCTTCGGCGACTTGCTCGACGCGACGCTGGGTCTCTAGGTCACTCGGCCTTCTAGACCGGCCATCCCCCAAACGGCGCCTTCCGGGTCTCCGGCGGCGCCATTTGTGTATTTTACACCCACGTCACGGGTTCGTGGTTGAGCCAAGTGCGTTGGCGCCTGGCGAAGATGCGGGTGGCGCGGACCGCGCGCTCTTCGAGTTCTGCCTCGGGGAATGCTCCCTGCTCGCACGCATACACCTCTTTGTACCCCACGGATGCCATGGCCCGGCTCTCGCCGTAGCCACGGGCCGTCAGATCGCGCACCTCTTCCTGGAAGCCGGCGCCGAGCCAACCTTGCAAGCGCTGCTGGATGCGCAGGGTCAGCTGCTCTGGCGTATGCCTTCGGGCCATCAACTTTGGGGCCCCCCACACCTCTTGGAACGCGTGCTGTGCATGAAAGGTAGATAGCGGCACGCCGCTCAGCTCGTGCACCTCGAGGGCGCGGCTCACGCGCACGAAATCGTTGGGGTGCAAGCGTTCCGCAGACGTCGGGTCCACCACGCGCAACTGATCGTGAAGCGCCAAGGGGCCGTGCTCGCGCCGCAGACGCTCGTGTTTGGCGCGGATCTCCGCGCTTGCGCCGGGGGTCTTGGCGAGCCCCCAGAACAGCGCCTTGACCCAAAGGAATGTGCCGCCGCAAACGATGGGGCGTCGGCCGCGTGCCCGGATCTCGTTGCACGCCGCGCGTGCCTGCTGCACGAACATGGCTGCGTCGAAGGCATCCATGGGGTCCGCAACGTCGATCATGTGATGCCGCGCCTGCGCGCGCTCGCTGGGGCTGGGCTTGCCCGAGCCGAGGTCGAAGTGCCGGTAGATTTGCACGCTATCGGCGCTGACGATCTCGCCGTCGAGAGCGCTTGCGAGCTCCAGTGAAAGCTCGGTCTTGCCGCTTGCCGTGGGGCCGACCACGACGATGGTCGTCTCGTCGGATTCGGCGAGCCACTGCTTGGCCAAAGAGAGCGCGGTGCTCAGCGTCCCACCCTCCGCTCGAGTTCGCCGAACGACAGGCGCAGCACGATGGGTCGGCCGTGAGGACAGTGCCCCGCGAAATCGGCCTCGTCGAGTCCCTCGAGCAGGGCCTGCACCTCTTGAGCGTTCACGGTGTCGCCGGCGCGAATGGACCCGTGACACGCCATGGTGGCCAACATCTGGTCGACGACATCGGCAAAACGCCTGGCGCCGACGCGCGACAGTTCTTCGCACAAGTCTCGAACCATCTGGCCCACGGGGATCTTCTTGAGCATTGCCGGGATGGCGTCGATGGCGATGGTGTGCGGGCCTATGGCGCGCAGTTCGATGCCGAGGTCTTTGGCCTGCCCTTCGCACTCGGAGAGCAGCGCCGTGTCGGCCTCGGACAGCTCGACGGTCTCGGGAACCAACAGCCGCTGCACCTCCGGGGATCGCTGCAGGTATGCGCGTCGTAGGCGAGAGAATGCGAGGCGCTCGGCGGCGGCGTGTTGGTCGAGAATGTACAGGCCGTCGTCGCCCTCGCAGAGCAGGTACATGCACCGAAGCTGCGACAGGAAGCGCAGCCTGCGGTACAGCCCGGTGTCCCCAAAGAGCGGGAGTGCGTCCGGGGACTGGGCCTGGGAGGCCGCCGCATCGAGCGCGGGGCCTTGGAACATGGCCGTCCACGGAGAGTCGCTGGGGGCCAGCCCGCCCGCGGGCCCGGTGCTGCGGAACGGCTCTACCGGTGCCGTGAGCGGCGACCGCATGTACGGGTTGCCGCCGAGCGCTGGCACATTGAACACTGTGCGCAGTTCGGCGGACAGTGTGCGAACGACTTGGTCGTAGATTGCCCGCCCATCGGCAAAACGCACCTCCGTTTTGCGCGGATGAACGTTGACGTCGACCTGCTCGGGCGGAATATCAATGTACACTACACCAACAGGGTATCGGCCGGGCTCGAGCACCGAACCGTAGGCATGCGCCACGGCGCGGGCCAAGCGAGGGTCGCGGACCGGGCGCCCGTTGACCACCAAGTGCAGACCCGTGGCCCCGGACCGCGCGCGTTCTGGGGCGGTGAGCCAAGCCTCGATCTCGAATTCTTGGGTCTTGCCGCGGGCGTGCCCCAGCTCTTCGTCGCGGAACACATCGAGGGCCCGGCCTTCGCGGTCTTTGGACGCCAGCAGCTCTTTCGCTTTGCGCCCATCGCGAAGCAAGGTGAACGTCACCTCCGGGCGCGAGAGTGCGGCGTCTTGGATCACGTCGGAGACATGGGCGCTCTCGGTGGCGGTGGACTTGAGGAACTTGCGGCGCGCGGGCACGTTGAAGAACAGCTCATCCACCTGGACCGTGGTCCCCACGGGGCAGCCGATGGGCGCCGGCGCCTGTGCCGTGCCCCCGGCAATGCGCACCACGGTGCCGTGCGATTGCTCTCGGGTTCGCGTTCGAAGCTCGAACTGGCTCACCGACGCGATGCTGGGCAGCGCCTCGCCGCGAAAGCCATACGAGTGCAAGTGCAGCAAATCGTCGAGCATCCGCAGTTTGCTCGTGGCATGCCGCTCGGTGGCCAACACGGCGTCGACCTCCGTCATGCCCTCGCCATCGTCGTTGACGGAGATATGGGTGACGCCGCCCCCCGCGATTTCGACGGTGATCCGCTTGGCGCCCGCGTCGAGGGCGTTTTCGACCAGTTCTTTGACCACGCTGGCCGGGCGCTCGACCACCTCGCCGGCGGCGATTTGGTCTACCAGCTGCGATGGTAGCCGTGCGATGCGCGGGGCTCGGGCCTCTTCGGTCATGGCTCGTTGGGCGACGTGTACCGGTAGAAGGCTCGCGAGCGACCGCTGCTCAGCGACAACACCACAAGCGCTGTCATGAGCGTGTGAAGCGCCGTACGCGTGGGGACCACCAACTTGTAGATCTGGTCGGGGGGGGCGGACACTCCGGGCTTGCCCACGAGCTGCATCTGTTGGAACTCGCGCTGAAAGCGCACCTCGGCCTCTTCGACGTCGCGGGCCAAGAAATACCCCAGCACCACGGTGGCGGCTTGCACCGAGGCCACCTGCACCAGGCCCGAGCGTGCGCCCTCGTTGCGGCCCATGGCCCGGATCACGAACGCGATCATGGCGAACCCGAGCACAAAGCGCGCGGCGCCCAGGGGAAACTGACGTCGCTTGGCGTGCTCGAAGCTGGCCACGAGGCGCTCCACCGCCGCCCGGAGGTTGACGTGTTCGCTCGCCGGCAGCTGTGCCTCGAGGTACCGGGTGTCGATGTTCTCGCGGTAGAAGCTGATGGTCTTGCAGCCATCGAAGCAGCCTCCGACCGCGAGCATGAGCGCGACCACCAGGCCGGCGACCAGGTACCAAGGCCGACGGGGAGCGGGAGGGTCTATGGACACCATCGAAGGCACGTTCGATAGCACGCATAGGCGCCGTTTGCCCTAGAAGACAGCCCCTGGGGCGCGTCCGACCGAATGCTCCTTTGGGGGGGCCGACCTTTCGCCCTGCGCGATGGCGAAGCGAACGCGCGCGTACCGCCGAAAGTAGGCCTTGCAAACAAAACAGGCCAATTGGGCAGGAACCGGGGCGCCGTGCTAGAAGCCCGGGCGCACGCCGCCGGCGGGCTCCTTGATGCCCAAAAGCAGCGCGCTCGCGGGGGGAACATGCAACGTGCACATAGGTGGACCATGAAGCGAGCTTGGAAGTCTGTTCCAGTGGTGGCGTTGGCGTTGGCCCTGCCGGGGCTTGCGCAGGCAGCGCCCCCCAAGAAGCCCGCCGCGGCGCCCGCGGCCGTTGGCCCCATGTTTGCGCTCACGCCAGAGCTCGAAAAGGCCCTCAAGAGCACCGACGAATCGCAGGTGCGTGGCGCCCTCGACGACGTGAAGCTGGCGGGCAAAGCTGCGGCGCCGGCGGCAGCCCTCTTGGCTTCCGCCCTCGAGGCCGGTCCGAGCCCGTCGCTTGCCGAGGCCTTGCTCGATACCCTGGCCGAACTGGAGGTGCCTGGCACCACCGCGCAGATTCTGCCTTTCGCCTCGCACCGGGTGCTCGCCACCCGACGGGCGGCCATTCGGGCCCTGGTCAAGACCAAGGGCCCCGGCGCCGCTGCAGCACTCCGCAAAGCCCTGTCCGACCCAGACCCGCAGGTGCGGGGTCTGTCGGCCACGGCACTCGGCGCGTTCAAGGACTCGAGCGCGACCGCTGATTTGTTTCGCGCACTCGATCATCGCATCACCGAGGCGGCGGTCTCCATCGGTCAGATCTGCGGCAAAGAAGACTGCGAGAAGTTGGTTGCCAAGTTGGGCAAGCTGCCCTTCGACGTGGTGACGAGCGGTCTCGAGCAGGTGTTCTTTCGGCCCACCGCCGAGGTCCCCGAAGAGCTCAAGGTGAGCATCGCCCAGACCATCAACCAAATGCACACGCCGGAATCGAGCCGCTTCTTGGCCGAAATCGCCCGGCGGTTCCCCAAGACCCAAGGCCCCAAAGTGAAGACGACGCTCGATGCCATCGTGGCGCAGCAAGGGGGCGCACAATGAAACGGCACATCATGAATCGCGGTGCGTGGCTGGGCCTCGTTGGGCTTTCGCTCGTTGGTTGCGCGGCAGACCCGTCACGCCCCCGTGCGTTCTCCACCGAGTGGTCCGATGACGACGGCAAGAGCATGGCGGCTCTCGAGCTGCGGTCGCGGGCGCAGCGCATTGCGCCAGGCGCCAACGTGGTGGTGGCGGTCGCCGGCAACGGCGACAAGGTCATTGGCATGCCACTCACCGGGGGGGCCAAGTGGTCGTTCCCGCATGCCCTCGACGGTCGTCCGACGGTGGCGGGCAATGTCGTGGTGGGGGCTGGCGCCGGAGAGGTATTCGCCCTCGAGGCTCCTACGGGCAAGAAGCTCTGGTCACGCAAGACCGGCGTTGTGCCGTTCTTTGGTGCCGGCGACGATGGGCAGGTGACCGTGTTGTGCCTGGGCGGCGCCACCGGCGATAGCACCACCCTGCTGGTCGTGGCCCGCGACGGCTCCGTCAAGCGGCAGATCGAGACCGAGCGCGCTGTTGGCGTACCTGCGGTGGCGTACGGCCACGCGTTCGTGCCCTGGAGCAATCAATACGTCTCGGCCTTCGATCTCACCAGTGGCGACGAAGTGGCGCGGGTCGTCGTGCGCGACAAGGTCTCGCGGGCCTTCACCATGGGCGGCGGCTTGTACTTCGGCGAGATGTCCCTGGTGCGCTTCGACGATCACATCAAAGATGCGTCGCACGGTCGGGCTTCCAGGGTGGCCTTGCCCAGCAAGAGCCTCCCGGGCACCCAGCGCCTCATGGCGCCGGGCCGCGAAAAGCTCCCTGCGGCCGCCAACGCCCTCGACCGCTCGCGGTACTTTGCGCGTCCGGTCACACCCAATGCGCCCATGGCGCTAGACGGCGGACACTTTTACGCGTCGTACTTCCGCGTGGCCTTGGGGCTCGATGCCAAGCAAGGCAAGATCACCTGGAGCTATATGCACCCCACACCCGTCGTGGGTGGCGAGGCGGCTCCGGGGGGCTTGCTACTTTGCGACGAGCGCGGCCAGGTGGTCATGGTCGATGGCAGCCGCGGCGAAAAGAGTGGGGAGCTCGACTTGGGCGAGCCCATCAAGAGCTGCGTTGTATCCGCCGACTCGTTCGCAGTTCCCCCAGCGCGCACCCCCGGGCGCAGCCTTGCGGCGCAGCTCCAAGAGGTCTTGCTGAGCCGAGACCCAACGCTGGCCACCCTCGATCACGTGCTGCTCGGCGAGCTGTTGGCTGCGGGCGACGAGTCCGGCACGCAGGTGCTGCTCGATCTGGCCAGTGACGCGCGCTCGGCGCCCCCCATCGCCGCCGAGGCGCGGGCGGCCATTGCCAAGCGTCGAAACGGCGCGTCGGCCATGGTAGCGGCACTGTCTCGTCGCTACGACTTCTTGCATGACGTCTTGGTGGGACCCCCCGTGGGGCCCATTGCCCAAGCGCTCGCGGCCATGAAACACGCGCCCGCAGCCCCCGTGCTGGCTTCGTACCTCAGCGACGTCAGCATTCACGACGAAGAGCTGCGCGATGTCGCTGCGGCACTGGCCGAGATCGGCACCGACCGCGAGATGCCGGCCATGAAGCAGTTCTTTACGCTGTACCACTGCGCAGCCACCAACGAGTTCACCGTGGGCGCCGTTGCCCACGTGGCCTCGGCCATCGCCAAGGTGGGCGGCAAAGAGGGGCGCGCCGTGCTCGACCGTGGCCTCAAGGACACCTGCATGCAGGGCGAGGCCCGGGCCAAGGTCGAGGCCATGCTCGCCACGCTGGACGCGGCCGCCGCGGCCAAAGAGCCCAAAGACGCGCAAAAGCCAGCCACGGACAAGCCAGCCACGGACAAGCCAGCCACGGACAAGCCAGCCACGGACAAGCCAGCAGCGCCCAAGCCTGCCGCACCCAAGGCTGGTGCCCCGGCCAAGAAGTAGCGGCGGCTACTGCTCCGGGCGCAGGCCGTCGTACAGGCCCAGCTCCGAGGAGCGCGCAAAGAGGCAGCACTCGCTGCCGACGGGGAACTCCCGGCATGCATCCGGGCGTACCGTGTAGATTGCACACTTGTTGTCTTTGCCCAGGTTGCGGCAGTCTTTGGACTTGAGCAACGTGAGTACGAGTTTGCCATTCTTGCGCTTGGCCAGCGGGGCTTTGCCCAACTCCGGCCGCCCGCCCTCGGCAAAGCGCGCAAGGTCCGTCCCCGTCAGGATGACCTCGTTGTCGCGGCAGCAGGCGCCGCACTCGAGGCAATCGAACTTGACGATGCGCGTAGGGCCTTCCCATTCGGAGTCGCGGTGGGCCCGGCGGCGTACGATGTCGTTGCAGTCTTTGGGTACAAGCGTGGTGCCAAGGCCCTTGAACACGCCGTGCTGGTAGACCTCCCAGCGCAGCTTGCCCAGGTCGAGCACGCTCCACACGCCAAGGTCCATGACGTCGTCTTTTTTGGGGGCCGGGAACAGGATGCGTGCGCGGGACGGCGACTCCCACAAGACGGCATGGCCGCCGCGCTGCACCCAGAGAGCGGCGTTGCGAGCGAACTTTGCTTTGAAGCTGCGGACGATGGGGCGATGGACTTTTTCCACGACCGCGCGTTTTATGCGCAAAGGCTTCGAATACCCAGAGCCAAAACACCGATAGGTCCAAAAGTGAACATGATCGCCTGCGTGATTCGCGAGCCCGGAGACCCAAGCGTTCTCGAGTTGCGCGAGGTGCCCATCCCCTCGGTGCCTCCGGGACACGTTCGGGTGCGCGTGCACGCAACGGCCGTCAACCGCGCGGACCTGTTGCAACGGCGCGGACTGTACCCTGCACCCAAGGGGGACCCCGCCGATATTCCAGGGCTCGAGTACGCGGGGGTGGTCGAGGCGTTGGGCGACAACGTGTTCGAGCGTGCCGTGGGCGATCGTGTCTATGGCTTGGTGGGTGGTGGAGCGTACGCGCAGTACGTGGTGGTGCCCGAGGCAAGCGCCGCAGTGCTTCCCGAGGGACTTGGCTTTGCTGATGCCGCAGCGTTGCCCGAAGCCGCCATCACGGCCTACGACGCCATGATTGTGCGGGCTGGTCTTTCGGCTGGCGAGACGGTCCTCGTGCACGCTGTGGGCAGCGGTGTTGGTCTTGCAGCGCTGCAGATCGCCCGCGCCGCTGGGGCCCGCGTCATCGGTACCGCGCGCACCCAAGACAAACTCGATCGCGCGCATGGCCTGGGGCTCGACATTGCGGTGCTCTGCCGCGATGCCAAGTTCGCCGCAACGGTCAACGACGCCACGCAAGGTCGCGGCGTGTCCCTGGTGCTGGACTTGGTGGGTGGGCCCTACACCGCCGAGAGCATGCTGTGCAGCGCATCCAAGGCTCGCATCGTTCTCGTGGGTTTGCTGGCTGGCGCCAAACACGAGATGGACTTGGGCGTGCTGTTGCGCAAGCGGCTCACGCTCGCCGGCACCGTATTGCGCTCGCGGCCGCTGTCCGAGAAGCTCGCGGCGGCGCAGCTCTTGGCCGAGCGCATCAGCCCGCTGGTGGCTGCGGGGAGCCTGCGTCCCGTGGTGCATGCGGTGTTGCCGCTGGCGCGTGCCGCCGAGGCCCATGCCATGTGCGAGGCCAACGAGACCTTTGGCAAAGTGGTGCTCTCCTTGGATTGAAGCGCCGTGGGCCGCGATGTGGGCGGCAGCATATGCCCACACACCACCGGAAAAAGTGCGCCATGTCGCCGCGTTGCCATGTTGAATAGGCCGAAGGACCGGGCGTCGAACCACCCATGCGACGACTTGCTTTCGTTGTCTTTTTTGCCAGCTTGCTCGCCGGCTGCGGCGACAGCGACGAGAACCGAGGCCGCTCACTGCCTGCCACTGCCACGCAGACCACCGCCGGGTCCCTCGCGGGTTTGGGCTCGTTTACCTACAAGTGTGCGTCACCGAGTGACTCGTTCTGCTCGGACAACTCGCTCTTCGGGCCTGGGATCCCGCAGCTCGCCGTTGGCGCCGAGGCGCTGCTCTCGTTCAAGACCTCCAACGGGGAAGACCGGTCCGTGACCATCAGTGCATCGCCCGACCGCGTCCGGCTCGATGCAGGCAGAGTGGCTCTACTGCGTGAGGGCACGGCCGCGGTCTTTGCCACCGAGTCGGGGGGGGAGATCGTCGACGGCTACAACCTCGTCGCCAGCACCAAGAGCGCGACAAGGCTTCAGGCGCTGGGTGGGGGCCTCATCGGCTTTCGCGTGTTCTCCGTGGACCGCGCTGGCAAGGTCCTGGCGGGCAGCATCCCGTGCACCTGGACCGTCGACGATCCCGCCGTCGCGGTCATCACGACAGATCCAAGCAGCACGGTCGTGCTGCTCGACCTGAAGGCAAATGGGAAAACCTCGCTGCGCGTCACGTACGGCGACTTCAAAGAAGTGATCCCGGTGGAGGTGAACCGATGAAACGCTTCGCCCTTGCTGCTCTGTTCTTGTCTCTTGCCACCACACTCTTGGGTTGCCCCACGCCGGAAGCCTCGCTCCAGATCACCTCACTCGAGAGCGCGCGTGCTTGCTACGCGGCGGGCGCCACGGTCCCCGCCATCCACGAGGGCGTGGCCGAAGTCTTCGTGATTGGCTGGGAGGGTAAGCGTGTCAACACGCAGCCGGTCTTCGCGGGCGAGGGGGCCGTTGGTGTGGCCGAGGTGGACGGCGGTGGTCCACAACGCGTTATCCTGTTCGGGCGCGGGGTCGGCGAAGGCAAAATTGTGGCAACCGCGCGCGATCCCGACGGCAATACACTGACAGCCACGCTCAACGTCAACGTGCTGGCCCAAGACACGCCGCTGCCGGCTTCCCGATGTCTCGACAGCGGGACGGGCGGCGATGCCGGTGCGGCGAACGATGCGAGCCCCGATACCCCCGACGCCGGGCCGAGCCTCGATGCGGGCACCGTCGATGCGGCGCCGCTCGGCGATGGCGGCTCGGTTGCCGACGGGGGATAACTCCGCGCCATGTGCGCGTGATCCTGGAGCGGCACCGGGGGGCGCCGAAGTCGACGCTGTGCTCGTGGTGGTAGGCAGCGCTCGATGGCTCGGGCGCTGTCGACACCCAGGTTCAGTGATCTCGAGCGTGCGGCAAACACAACCTGCGGTGCGGTTTGCACTTGTCGCAGGAGCACACGCGGATATCGGCACCCTCGGAGGCTTTGGCGCCGCAGATGGCGCAGACTTGGTCGGCCACCGGGGGCGTCGAGCCCATTTCTGCGCGGCGGGCGGCTTGTCGCACCTGCACGTTGCGCGAGCGCACGATGCCGTAGAGCGTGCCGCCGAAGAACAAGAAGTAGTTACTCATGACCGCCAGGATGGCGCCCCGTTCGCCCCAGCCGCCAAAGGCAAACCGCAACACCAAGAAGGCCGCGGAGAGCATGGCCGACCACTTGGCCTTGATCGGGATAATGAAAAATATTCGGAACGTGAAGTCGGGGAAAATGGTGGCGAAGGCAAAGAACAGCGACAGGTTGATGTACGTGTTGCCGATGGCCGAACCCGTCAGGAATGCGGCCACCGTGGTGCCCAACATACCAAGCAGGTAGTACACGTTGAGTCGCAGCGCGCCCCACTCTTCTTCGAGTGCGCTGCCCACCATCCATGTCCAGTAGATGGCAAACAGGATCCAGATGGGCGACCAGGATGGCGGAATGAACAGGTAGGTGAAGAGCCGCCAGACCTCGCCGTGCATGATGCGCGAGGGTTCGAGCATGAGTCGCTCGGCGAACTCGGGCTTGGTGAGCGAGAGCGCAAACACGATGCCCATGCCCCCCACCACGAAGTTGGTGAGGTTGGGGATAGCGAATCTACCGAAGCGTCGCTCGGCCTTGGCGAGGAGGCGTTGCATCAGGTGCTCGCCGCGGTGGTGCGCCGAACCACCAAGGGCAAGATCTCCGGGGCGACATCGCCAAAGGTGTAGGCGCCCTGCACGCGCTCGACGAGGCCGCTGGCGTCCTGATCTGGGCGCAGCCAAAGGTCGGCCACGGGCTCTTGGGCCGCGACGGCTTCGCCGGGCTTCTTGTGCAGGTGTATGCCCACGGCGTGGTCCACCGCTTGGTCTGTGCGGGTGCGGCCGGCGCCCATGGCCACGCCGGCGAGGCCCAGCGACAGGGCATCGATGCCGGTGACGAAGCCTGCCCGCGGGGCGAGCACCTGCACACAACGCTCGGCCTTCGGCAGAAATCGCACTGGGTCTTGCACCACGCGAGGATCGCCGTGCTGGGCTTCGATCATCTTCTCGAGAACGCCTGCGGCGTTGCCGCTCTTGATGGCAGCGTCGAGCAACGTGCGCGCTTCGTCGGGGGTGTGGGCCTTGCCGCCCATGACCAACATCTCGGCGCCGAGGGCCATTGTGCACTCGGTGAGGTCTGCGGGGGCGCGGCCAAACAAGACATCGATCGCTTCGTGGGTTTCGTTGGCGTTGCCGATGGCGCGTCCCAACGGCGCGTCCATGCGGGTGAGCAGCGCCACGACCTTTTTGCCGGCTTGGGTGCCCACGCGAACCAAGGCTTGCGCCAGCGCGAGCGCAGACTCCTCGCTCTTCATGAACGCGCCCTTGCCCGTCTTGACGTCGAGCACCAACCCGTCGATGCCCTCGGCGAGCTTCTTGGACAGAATGGAAGCCACGATGAGCGGGATGGACTCGACCGTGGCCGTGACATCGCGCAGCGCGTAGATGCGCTTGTCTGCAGGGGCGATCTCTTTGGTCTGGCCGATCATGCAGGTTCCCACCTCGGCCACGATGCGACGAAAGTCTGCGACGGGCAGGTCCGTACGGAAGCCTGGGATGGCTTCGAGCTTGTCGAGGGTGCCGCCGGTGTGCCCCAGACCGCGACCGCTGACCATGGGCACCGGCACCCCGCAGGCGGCGACCAGTGGCGCCAGCGCGATGGAGACTTTGTCGCCGACGCCGCCGGTGGAGTGCTTGTCGACCTTGATGCCGGGTACATTGCTGAGGTCAAGCACCTGCCCCGAGTGCAGCATCGCTTGCGTCAGCGCGACGGTCTCGTCGTCGGACAACCCCTTGAAGAATACGGCCATCAGGAACGCGGCCATTTGGTAGTCGGCCAGGCGCCCTTCGTGGAACTCGGAGATCAGGTGTTGGATCTCTTGGGGTTCGAGCTTGTGGCCGTCACGCTTGCGCGAAAGGAGCTCTACGACGGTTCGTTTCATGGGGGCCCAAGGCTACCACAGCCCACGGTCCACGCTGACATGCCGTGGTGGCCTGGGGTATGCTCCGTCCATGGCCCGTTGCATGTATGTTCTCGGCTTTGCACTGGCGGGCATTTGCCTTTTCGGTTGCTCCAAGAGCAGCGACGCCCAGCCTACGGGCTCGTCCTCGTCCTCGTCCTCAGCCCCCACGCCCCCGGCAGGGTCCGGTGCTTCGACCGGGGCCCCTTCTGCAGCGGGCTCCGCGACATCGACGGCGAGCGCGTCCCCAATCGTGGACCCCAGCCCGGCCAAGAGCGCGTCCGCGGCCGATGCGGGCCTTGCCTGCGGGGGCAAGACCAACCCGTGTCCGCTGCAAGCCTGGATGAAGACCAACGCGAACACCGCGGTGGCCTCTGGCGATGCGGCCACCATCGGGAAGTCCTTCGAAGACATGGTCCGCTTTGCCCCGCCGGGCTACGCCAACTGGGTCAGCATCTCGAACGACGGTGCAAAGGCGGCGCGCAGCGGCAACGTCGAGGCTGCCAAGGCGGCGTGCCGCACCTGTCACGAGCAATACAAGGAGCGCTACAAGAAAGAGCTCCGAGACCGGAAGCTCTAGGCTTGGCCGCGTCGCGCTTGCCCCCGGGGCGAAAGCCCGCCAAGGCTCCGAGGCCTGGACGTCCCTCGGGGCGGTTCACGCAGCATCGCAGGCTCGATCGTCTGCGTGACGTGCTTGAGCGCGAACCAGCAGGGCTGCGGCTGTCGCAGTTGGCGGCGCTATTGCGAGTGACGGAGCGCTCGGTGCGCAGGTACCTCGAGGAACTCGAGGCCAAGACCGAGATCGAGTCCGTCGAGACCACCCCCGGGGGCCCCCACCTCTGGCGTCTCAAGCCCAGCGAGAAGGGGCGCACGGTCGTTCTACGTCGCGCGCAAGCCTATGGCCTTCTGGCCTCCCGGGGAGCGTTCGAGGTGTACCGCGGGTCGGCGTTCTTTGACGCCATGGACGTGGCCATGCGCAGCCTCCGGGAGCTGGTACAGCGCCCCTTGCGACCAGGCACCAAGGGAGAAATCGCCGGCGAACGGAGTTTCGAGAACCGCTTTTCGTTCTTCCTGGGCGCGCACCCCATGCACGCTGGTCGCGGTGAGGACATGGACACGGTCATCCTTGCAGCGGCGGAGCTTCGGCCGCTGTCCATGCGCATGCGCGGGGTGGAGGCCCGGGCATCCCGCGCGGTGGTCTTTCACCCATACGCCCTGGCCCAGCACGAGGGCGCGCTGTTCCTGATTGGCGCCATGGCCCAAGGCCCGCGAGAGATCTCCGTCATCCCCTTCGATGCAACGTCCGACCTTCATGTGGTCGAGGGCGAGCGCTTCGAACTTCCGGAAGATTTCGACGCGACCCAGTATCACCATGGTGCCCAGGGCATCAGCGCCACAGTCACGGGGCGCGTCATGATTGAGTTCGACGCAACAGCCGCACCGCTGGTGCGGGCGCAGCGCTTTCATCCGGCGCAAAAGATTGCCACGGCATCCGATGGCCGCGTGCGTCTGGTGATGCCGTTGGCCGATGTCGAGGCGGTGCTGCGGCTCGTGCTTTCTTTTGGTGAGGGGGCGCGCGTGGTGGAGCCCGAGGTGCTTGCCAACTTGGTGCAAGAGCGCCTGACGCGGACGCTCCAGCGGTACGCGCGCCAGCGAGGCCCTTGAGTCCGGGACCCCGGAAGGGGGGCCGGAAGGGCTGGCCGGAACGACCTAGGGCTGGCCGGGGCTGGCCGGAACGACCTTGATGTTCCAAGGGCTGGCCGGAACGACCTTGATGTTCCGGGGGCCCGGGAGGGGGGCCCGGGAGGGGGGGCCCGGAACGACCTTGATGTTGCAGGTCGCCCGGAACGACCTTGATGTTCCGGAGCGCCGGAGCGCCCCACGCACGTCGTTCCGCTTCGACCCATCAACGAAGTTCGCGACGGGGCGCAGGACTGCCGATGCCACCGCGCAAACCCATGTGCAAATGGCGCTCCTCGGTCGCTGCAGGGATGGGCAAGTCCCCACAAGGCGCGAGAGTGCGCCTGTTTCTGAGCGGTGCGGTCACTCGGGTGCAATGGAGAGGTCTACCCGCTAGGCAGACTTGGAGCGCACGGTAACCCTAAACGTCGCAGGCGGTATGTACCTTCGGGGAAGAGCACATCCCGCGCTTGGCGCGCGAGGGCCGCAAGTGCCTCTCGATAGTGCGCCCAGAACGACTTGAGTTCGTCCAGTGCCGTGAGCCGCGCCTCCTCGCAGACGGCAGCAACGGAAGGTCGGAGCGTTCGGCTAGGTTCGACGGATTCTGGCGCATCGAATGCAGACACAAGGGTAAGTTCCCTTCGCCCCACGATTCGCTTGCCCCGTTCGCGTCGCTCATCGGCTGCTGCTTGCTCGATGCCGGCCAGCTCTTGGTTCAAGTGCTCCGCCCATTCTTCGCGGGACGCAAACCCCTCGGGCAACGCAAGCTCTAACTCCACCGTTTCGGGTGTCGGTCCTTTCGGACGAAAGAACCCTACGGGACGCGAAATCCGCATGGTCCCCTTGCCCATTGTGGGCGGGAGCGAACTTGCTCCCGGCCAATGCCGCGCAAGGTCTACGAGATGTTCTCGTACGGGGTTGGCAAGCGTGTAGACAATCTTGCGGATGACATCGTGGGGCTCCACAAGCAAGGTGGCGCAGGTCGGCTCGCTGCTCCAGAAGTTCTCCTCACGCTTCCA
>JBIKNA010000662.1:0-3085 GCA_044358965.1 Polyangiaceae bacterium | reverse complement strand
GCAGGTGCGAGGGCACTCCATTGTTCGGGGGACCGCCGACCTCGACGCGCCCAAGAAGGCTCGCACGCGCCGGCCGTGCTAGCCTCGCAGACGTGAGCCGAGCGGTCTGGGTTCCTTTCCTGGCGTTGGCGATGAGTGCCGCACTGATTGCGTCATGCAAGGACGCAACGCAGGTGGATGTGGTTCTGCGCAGCAACGTTGTCTACGCGCCGGGCAGCGAAGTGGGCGTTTGGGCAACGCATTCGGGCGTGTTCGGCGCACCTTTGGTTCAGAACGCGGACCCGTGGGCTGCGGATGGAGAACTCGGCAACGTCGTGGTGACGCCGCGAGCTGGGAGCGCCGGTGGTCGCGAAGCCCCTTTGGCGGTGCGCGTCGCCATGGGGCTTCGTGGCAAACGTGCCGCCGAGTGCACGGACGACGGAGATAGCAAGGGGTGCATCATCGCGCGGCGGCAGCTGGCGTTCGTGCCGCACACGCGCTTGAAAGTGCCGGTGGTGCTCTATCTGGCGTGCGAAGGCGTGAAGTGCGGCCCGACGTCGACGTGTAGCTATCTTGGACAGTGCGTTCCGGCGCAAGTAGACCCCGCGTCGTGCGCCACCCCGGAAGGCTGCACGTTACCTGGCGAGCCTCCGTTTGTGCCGGGTCAACGCGGCACCGTAGACGCCTCGGCCAGCGATGGCAGCCCGACGGCGAAGCCGCCAGCCCATGAGAGGTTCAAAACCTTGTTACCCTGGATGAGGAGCGCCCCCAAGCTGGTGCTGCGTGGGCTTGTCCCGCTTTCGGTCGAGCGAAGTGTGTACGCCAACCGATAGAGGCCGTCCTTGAGCGCGCCTCCCGTTGCGGCAGGAAACGGCTGTCCGCGGTACTCCGCAACCTGATACGAGGTGCACAGGGTGTGTGAGGCGCAAGTGAGCGGCGCGGCGGCGCCCTGCTCTTTTGTGTCCCCTCCAGCCTTTGCGTCCCCCGGCGCCCCCGTCGCGGGTGCGGTTGCCGACGCGGCTGTTGTCGGTGACGAGGCGGGATCCGAAGAGTCGCCTGCCGAGCACGCAACCGCGACAGGAATCAGAGCCAAGAGAACGACGAGAGATCGATTCATTGAGTGCCTCCTTCAGCAACCGTCGAGCACCCGCTCAACGTGCAGGCACTCTGTTGCGTACGCCGCAGGCGCGCCAGACACCGAAGGCGGCTCTCGTTTTTCGCGCTCGCTGTAACGCCTTGGCACTACAAGGAAAAGTCGGGCGCTCGGAAACGTCGTTCATGTTCCTATGCCCACCGGGCGACCCCAAGGAAAGCAGCCCTGGAGATCGCCTTCGGGCCCTGCGAACGCGGGGGTCAGCGCGCCAGATCGAACCCAACGCGCAGCGCGAGGCCGAACTCCGTCGCACCTCCGATCGTTGCACTTGCGCTCGCCGAGCTGCTGCGGCCACTGAACCAGTCCGAGTCTGTGTACACATACTCGCGACGGACCTGAACGGGCTCGTATCGCACGTAGGCGCCGAAGCCGAACAGAGGTCGAGCGTGACCCCGGCGGATGGCACCCACGGGAGCGTCGAGCCCGAGCCGGAGTCCCACGTACGGGATGTTTGCCGACGCCCCCTTGGTTGTGGACCCGAAGCTGCTGACGCGCGGGTCTTCGACGCCGCTGTAAGCGCGCAGCCCGACTTCGGCCATCAAGTCGAGCCCCACTGGGGTCCACTTGTGTGCACCTAACCCTGCGAGCGCGCCAGCCCCGAGACGACTGGGGCCAAGAACGGCCGTACCCACCTCGGCGGTTGCCACCAATCTGAAGAACGCCCATGCGCGCCATCAGGCTCGTGTCGAGCGTCAGCAACCCCTTTACGTTCGAGCCGCGCGTGGATACGAACCCGGCGCCAACGTCGCCGACGATGTTGCGGATGGTGGGGGGGCTATCGCCACGGGGCGTGGGGTCGTCCGCGTCTTAGGCGAGGTTCATTCTCGCCCCTTCGGATACGATGCGCCTCCATGTTGCCGCGTTTGGGGTGAACCCGCTGGCGGTGGTCCCACGACGCTGGTGACGGTTCTCGTGCCGCTGCAGCCGTCAGCGGACGCGATCAATCCGCGCTGACCACGACCTCTACACCGGTTCCATCGGACCGTTCCGGCCACTCGAGAACCACCATCGCGATGGTTCCGGGAACCATGCGTTCCTTCGACTCGAGATCGAGCTGCATCGTCTCCTCGGGTTCGAGCGCCATGGGATGGCACGAGCGCGTGGTTTCGATCTCCTCTCCACCACTCCGCAGCAGGCGGGCCATATCGAGCTCGAGGGTGGCATCTTTCACCCAAGTGATCCGGATACATTGACTGCCCTCCGTGTCCTCCTCACCTACGTTCCGCAGCGTGAGCTTCAGGTGTGAGCGGCCTTCGGTCGTGAGAGAGGATTCGACTCCGAGCATCGTCACCCCGGACGACGGTGGCATGCATCCGCCGACGAGCAACGTGGTGATCGCGGTCGCGCCGAGGCGTCGGCAGATCGAGGCGATCACTGGGGCACCCCTACAACGCGACTGGCGGGGTTCCCCAGCGCTGCACGGTTGATGCTCGCGATGAGCGTATCGCCAGGCTCGCGGCGCGTGGTCTTCAACGCAAAGCGGAGGCTGGTGGAGTGACCTTCGTAGAGTGTCCTTGGGGAGCATTGCTCGCGTGCTTCCACCACCTTCGTCGGAGTGTCGGCCGTCACCCATTCGACGCGGACGCAGAGGGGAACCTCCTGATCGTCGCCAAGAACCTGCGCGGTGACGCGCACCTCGACTTGCCCGTTCGCGGCACGCTCGGGAACGACGTTTTCGATGACGAATCGCGAATTGTTTTGCAGCAGCGCTGGTCGGCATCCGGCCAAGACCGCGAGCGACGAAACGAAGAGGATTGGAAGAGGACGCAGCATGACCCGGCGCGGAGCAACCGCTGTGCCATGCACAAATGGCCGTCCACCAGGTGTTTGCCCCCATTCGAGCCCTGACACGGGTGTCGCAACGCGACCCTTGCATGAACGCGCGCCTTACGCTCGAACACTCACGGTGCGAAGCCTCATCAAACCCGAGGGGCGGCGAGCAACGTGTCGTTC
>JBIKNA010000661.1:0-3089 GCA_044358965.1 Polyangiaceae bacterium | reverse complement strand
TGGTTCGGGTCGCCGACTTTGGCCTGGCCACCGCCACGGACCTCGAAGGCAAGCTCACCCGTTCCGGCGTGCTCATGGGCACACCGCACTATATTTCGCCCGAACAATCCCAAGACCCAAAGTCCGTCGACGGCCGCACCGACGTGTGGAGCTTGGGCATGGTGCTCTTTCATATGCTGGCGGGGCGCCCGGCCTTCGACAACGCCGGCGCCTTCATGCAGTTCTTGGTGCAGCGCAAGAGCATCACCCCGGTGCAAAATCTAGCCCCCTGGGTGTCGCCACGCTTGGCCCGCGCCCTGCACGGCGCGCTTTTGCGCGCCCCCGACGCGCGATGGCCATCGGTGCGCGAGTTCATGCTCGGCATCGAGATGGCCGTTGGCTTCGACGCCGCAAGGCTCCCGCTGAGCGCCGCGGACCTTGTGGGCTTGGATGCTTCGGACAAAGGCATCGTTGCGCCTCGGGCCGAGCTGCCCCTGCACTGGGAAGACCTGTTGCGGGGCTAGGGGGCCGCGCGGAGACAGCGAGGAGGCGCGTGACGGGAGCGCTCGTGTGCGCCGCAGAATCGGGCACGGGCACGGGCACGAGGGAGAGGCAGGGGGGTGCGCGTTTCTCCCAAGGGTTGCGGCATCAGAGCTATGATGGAGTGCAGGTATCGTGAATCCGCTCATCCGTGAAGTCTTCGACCTCGTCCTTCGTTGGGTCCACCTGATCGCGGGGATCATGTGGGTTGGCAACTCCATGTTGTTCAACTGGCTCGACCGCAACCTCGATAAAGAAGCCACCAAGGCCAACGAGCGGTCCATGGGCGAGATCTGGATGCTGCACAGCGGCGCCTACTACCAGGTCGAAAAGAAGATGCTGGCCCCGACGGAGTTCCCGAAGGTGCTGCACTGGTTCAAGTGGCAGAGCTACACCACGTGGCTCAGCGGCATCTCGCTCTTGGCCGTTGTATATTACATGCAAAGTGGTGGAGCCTACTTGGTGGACCCGACGGTGTCGGGCATCAGCGTCGACACCGCCATGGACATTGGCCTGGCCTCGGTGTTCGGTGGATTCCTGTTCTACGACCTTACGTGGCGCATCTTGGGCAAGCGCTTCGAGAACGTGGCCACGGCACTCACCATCGCGCTGGTGGCCGCGGCCATCATCGTGTTGCCAAGGCTGCTGTCCGGGCGCGCGGCGTACATCCACGTGGGCGTGTTGCTCGGCACCATCATGAGCGGCAACGTGTTCTTGCACATCGTGCCGTCGCAGCGGCAGTTGGTCGAGGCCACCAAAAAAGGCACCGGCGGCGACTTGTCGCTCTCGGCGCACGCCAAGCAGCGATCCATCCACAACAACTACTTCACCTTCCCGTTGCTCTTCATCATGGTGAGCAACCACTTCCCCAGCACCTACGGCAGCGAGCACACCTCGTTGATCTTGGCCGTGCTCGTGCTGTCCGGCGCCGGCGTGCGGCACTGCATGAACGTGCGGTTCACCTGGAAGCCCTGGTTTCCCGTGGCGTCGGGCGTGGTGCTCACGGCGTTTGCGCTCTTGTTCGTGCTCATGGGCGGCCGCGAGGCCATGGCCGGTAAACCCAAGACACCGCCGGAACGCGTGGCATTCAGCCGGGTGCAGGTGGTGCTCAACGACCGTTGTGTGCCGTGCCACGCGCAGAAGCCCACGGACCCAACCGTGCAAACGCCGCCCGGCGGTGTCATGTTCGAGACCCCAGAGCAAATCAAGAGCTACGCCGAGCGCATCAAGGTGCGCGCAGTGGTGAGCCGCACCATGCCCTTGGCCAACAAAACCCACATCACCGAAGACGAGCGCGATCTGCTGGCCAAGTGGATCCTCGCGGGCGCCAAGGTCGAGTAGTGAACACCGAAGCGCAGCAAGACCTGGGGAGCTTTGTCCCCGCAAAGCGCCTCGTTCGCCGAGAGCTGCGCGGCGAGTGCGACGTGCGCGAACGCGATATGCCTCGGGTGGGCGCGGCTCCCATGCGCTGGGCCCGGGCCATTGCCGACGCGCTGTTCTCCCCCGGCGACGCTCCTTTGGACCCAGAGCGCGGCGCTTGGCTGCAAAACGACCTCGATGATTTCTTGGCCCACGCGGGCACCGGCGCCCGGCGCATCTTCCGCTTGTGTGCCTTCGCCATCACCTTCCTTGGCCCCCTGTTGGCAGGCAAGTTGGGGCCGCTGTACACGCTGCCCGTCCCGGAGCGCCTTCGGGTGCTCGAGCGCATCGAAAAAAGTGTCATGGCCCCGGCGTTGCTCGCCATCAAGGCCATGCTCTGCATCGTGTACTTCGAGCATCCCGAGGCCCAGCGCGAAATCGGCGGCCCCTTTGGCTGCAAACACGAGGACCCATGACCCCGGTCATGAACGGCCGCGCCCACAAGGGCGATCTCACCGTCGATTGCGACGTGGTCGTGGTGGGCTCTGGCGCTAGCGGCGCTGTCATCGCCGCGCACCTGGCCGAGGCCGGCCAGCGGGTCATCGTGCTCGAAGAGGGCCCGTTCATCCCGGCGCTCACGCACGGCGCCATGCGCCCCAGCGAGTCGCTTCGGCACATGTGGCGCTCCGGCGCCATGACGGTCATGCTGGGCCTAGGCGACACGCCGGCCATCAACGTCACCATGGGCCGGGGCGTGGGTGGCTCCTCGGCGCTCACCGGCGGCGTGTGTTTTCGTATCCCCGAGCACATCTTGCACCGCTGGCGCAAAGAGCGGGGCCTCTCGGAGTTCTCTGAAGCACACCTCGAACCGTTCTACGCCGACGTCGAGCGCTCGGTGCACGTGGAAGAGGTACCGGCGCACATGCAGAGCCTCGGCACCCGAAGGTTCGTCGAGGGAGCCACCAAAAACGGCGCGGTGATGGAGCCCATGCGCCGCAACACCGAGGGCTGCAACGGCTGCGGGCGCTGCAACTTTGGCTGCCCCCACGGCGCCAAGCTCAGTGTAGATCTCACCTATCTTCCGCGCGCCGCCGCCAAGGGTGCGCAGATCATCTCTGATTGTTTGGTGCACCGCGTGCGTATGGAGGGCAACCGCGCCGTGGGTGTCGAGGGGCGCCTGCTCAACGGCCCAAAGGGCAAGGCCGAAGGCA
>JBIKNA010000242.1:0-10469 GCA_044358965.1 Polyangiaceae bacterium | reverse complement strand
CTTCGCAATGAACGCCCATCTTGGCGTCGGCTCCGGCTTGTGCGGCGCAAAGGAGCGATGAGCTCGATGCCGCGTTCGTCACGCAACCTATCGGCCAACGTCTTTGAGTCGAACGCACGGTCCGCAATCAGCTTTTGTGGGAGCTTCTTGATGAACGCGGTGTCGAGGGTTTGCGGGGCGAGGACACAATCGTGTCTCGAACCATCTGCCACGCTGAGTCCGAAGGTCCTCCGAAGTTTGTTCGATGCGCACCACATGAGCCCCTGGCTCTTCGACGACGCGCAGAGGCTCGCGCTCGACCAGTACGAGACCAAGGTCTGTAGCGGCCGACCTCTGCGACCGGCCCGCGCGAGCCGCCAAAGCAGTCAGCGGATCTCCGGGGCCAGCTCAGCCCGTATCGCGCGGTCCATCATGGCAACGACGCGCCCGTACGCAACACTCGGTTCGGCGCGAATGAGCACTTTGGTGTTCCGCGGTCGCTCGGAAGCAAGTCGGACGAATACTGCGTCGACGGCTTCGTCGCGCGCTAGTTTCCGACCCTCCACGGATGCACTTCCATCAGCATGGAGCACGACAACGATCGGTCGATCTGTAGGAACCACAGCTCGCGTCGTGACGTCCGGGGAGCCCGTCTCATATGGCGGCGAGCCCGCTTCCAGGTAGGCCTCTAGGGCCGACGTCGCTGCAACCCGTGCGCGCTTCTTCGCATCAAGCACGGCCTCGGCGCTCGCTCCCAGATCATGTCGAACGATGGCGTCCCCGAGCTCTGCCCACATCTGCTTGGTAACCGCCGGTCCCAATCCTCCGGCATCGGCACGGTCACACAGTGCGGGGCGGGGCGCGGGCAGATCCGGACAATACGAATCGCGGCACGTAGTGACCAACGTCGAGAGCTTCGTCGACGGCGCGATCTCGTCGTTGACCATATTCTCGGAAGCGCGACGGCAGGCGGCCCGTTTGGTGAGTTTCGCACAGGCCAGCACCATGGCCCCTGCTTCATGACTCGACGGCTGTACGCCGCGCAGCCGGGCACTGTCCCATCCGCGTGCCTCCGCTTCCCCAGCCAAATCGATCGCGCGCACGCACGCGTTGACCTCTGCCGATGCTGCAGGCTCCGCCTGCGAGGGCGCACGTCGACATCCCTCAAACGCGAGCAGACAGACTAAGGGTGTGGCCCATCGCAAGACCAGGCCAGACCTAACACCCGGATAGTACGGAGTCGACGTCCCTCATATGGAGCGCAGGCCAAACAAGCGCAAATTGTCACGGCGAGTTCGAACGCTCCTAGGCGACGGCACGCGAT
Source organism: Polyangiaceae bacterium (assembly GCA_044358965.1). Classification (GTDB taxonomy): domain Bacteria; phylum Myxococcota_A; class Polyangia; order Polyangiales; family Polyangiaceae; genus SXNL01. Next base: position 9,166 of record JBIKNA010000242.1, on the reverse strand, counting down.
CTCATGGCACCATCGGGTACAACGGGCGGGGGACGCAGGGACCGATGTAGAGCGTGCCGCTATACAGCCCGTGGCCGCACAGCCGCCAAATCACTTGCAAAAATCGCCTCTTTGCAAAAATGCGCGGCACTCTGTAATGCCCAGGCCCCGGCGCTGTTCAAAGGGGTCATGATGGCGACCTTGGGAGACTCGCAGGCCAGCGCCGAGATGCTGGACACGCGGCACAGCGAGGCGGCACTGCTCGCCCGCTCCGCGCGCGGGGACAACCGAGCCTTCGCCGAGCTCTACGAGGCACACCGGAGGCGGCTCTACCGCCTTGCCTATGGTGTGCTGTTGAACGAGGCCGACGCGCGGGAGGCGGTGCAAGAGGCCTTCTTGCAGCTTCACCGTGCTGCGGCGCACTGGGAGCCTCGAGCCACCGTGGGCACCTGGTTGTACCGGGTGGTGCTGAACCACTGCGTGAGCCTCAAGCAACGCCTGCTGCGTTTGGCCCGGCCGGCGCCTGCGCGCACGCAGTCTGCATCCTCGTCCCCCGAGGGCGCCGCGTCGCTCAAGCAGGCGGTGGTCATCGTGCAGCGCTCGCTTGCGCAATTGCCCGTGCGCCAGCGCGCCGTGGCCTGTTTGTTCTTGGAAGCCGAGCTTGGCCCCGCCGAGATCGCGCCGTTGGTGGACCTAAGCCCCAACGCCACGCGGGTGACCTTGCACCGCGCCCTTGCGCGCATCCGCGCAGACCTCACCGAAGCGGGCATCGAAGCCGCGCCCACCCCCGACGAAGCGCTTGTGTCGACCGAGGAGAATTGAACATGCCCACCCTGCGAGACCACACAAAAGAGGCTCTCTCGGCCACAGAGCCCACGGAGCAAGAAGCCCAAGAGGCGCTCCGCGCTGTGCTGGACCAAGCACACGCGCACGCACAGAAGCCATCGCGTTCGCCGGCATGGCTGGCGGTGCCGGCCTTCGCCGCCGTGGCGCTCGCTGTGTGCCTGGTCGCGTTCTGGCCCGCGCCCATCGTTGGCGAGAATGGGGCAGGCGACCAAGCCGCACGCAAAACCAACCACGGCGTTCACATTTACCTGCGCTCGACCCATGAACCCGAGGCCTTCGCTTTGCGCCTCGACCTCGATACCCAAGGAGAACACTGATCATGCACCGCTCTTTTTCCTTCGCTCGCTTCGCTCCGTTTGGCCTCGCGCTCGTGCTCGGCACCATGTCGGGCACGTCCGCCCGGGACGCGCACGCTGCACCGGCCGGGCTTTCGCAACAACATCTAGACCTCGAGCTGCGCGCGGCCGACGTGAAGAATGTGTTCAAGCTCTTGGCCGACGTGGGCGGCCGCAAGGTGGTGCTCGACCCGTGTGTGGGTGGCACCGTGGACATCAAGCTCAAGAACACGCCGGTGCCCATGGTCTTCGACGCCCTCGCGGCCAAGCTGGGTCTGGTCTACGAAGACCAGGGCGGCGACGTACTGGTGCGCTGCGCGGGCGACGCCGGCAAAGAAGACGCGCGGCTCTCAGCGCGGGTGTCTGTCTCGGTAAAAGAAGCCGCACTGCAAGATGTGCTCTTCGTGCTCGCCACTGCGGCCAAGCTCGACGGCGTGGACTACCGCGCCAGCGCAAAGCCCAGGGTCACGCTCACGGTGGAGGGCGTGCGCATCTCTACGGCCATCGCGGCCCTTTCCGACGAGACCAACCTGAAGATTGGCATCGCTGCGGGCAAGCTGGTGGTGACGGACTAAAGAGGCGGGGGCGCAAGCACTTGGTTTCGCCGAAGCCCCCTCGCGCAGCAGAAAGCCCCCGTCCGCCGACGCTCTGCACGCTTGGGTTCTACCGCGAAGGCGACGCCACGCTCTACGTGCACGCAGGCCTGGGGACGACCGGCTCCGGCGCACTTCTCTCGTGCCGCTGTCAGCATTCTCACTTTGCGAGCCGCTTCGGCTGGTCCCGCAGCGGCGTGGCGTTTCCGGCGCGGGTTAGCTCTGGCAGCGTGCACGATACGGGTGGCGCGTGTGCCGGGTTCAGAGCGAAGGCTCCGCGAGAATGCGCGCAAACGGGTAGTGTTCGGCCCCCAGCAGAACGAATCCAAGTACGGGTTTCCCATGCAGGCGACCTGCCACAGCTCGAACGCCCGGGGGCCCGTCGTGTTGCAACGTAGACGGCTCGCCAAACGCCTTGGCGAGTTGGGCTTTCTGGTCGGGAGCAACAGGTGGGCGCTCCATCGTCACAAACATCTCTTTACACGGCTCGCTTACCGTGACCGGCGGCTCCCTGCTCGCCAGCACAGCGGCCTGATCGTCAGGCTCAGGAGCACGCGCACCGGGGCCTCCTGTTCGCCGAAGGCCCTACACGGCGACGCTTGGCCCAAGTGGGAGGTGGTGGGCACCCCGCGAGGCTTCACGGCGCGTTCCGAGCGCCGCCGACCGGAAGGACTTTGCCCGCGGTCAGGTGTGTTTCGAGAGCGTCCATCGCCTCCGGTGTCATCTCGTGGGCATCCGTAGCGTCGGCCTCGAGCAGCAGCCCCGCCTTCGTCGCTCGCGCAGTTACCCCCGTAGGAGCTTGGCGGTCGAACGGGAGCGCATTGCGCGGGACCAGGACGCGCCATCCGGGAGCGCGGGCGTGGGCACGGTGCGTGGCAGGGCGAAGGGCAAGCTCGCTCGTCCCACGGAGGTATTCGTATGCGAGCACCTGTCGCTCCAGGGACATGGGCGAACCTTGCGACGTGAGGAGAGCGCCGAAGCAGCGCACGTCTGCGGTGCCGGACGCGACAACGGCGTCCATCGCCGTGGCGAGCGCGCTGCGCTTCGTCCGATCCCGTAGCCCGCGCATGCACCACCCAACGATCAGTGCGCCGTCCCTCGGCACGAGCCAAATCGCGGCGAGCACCGGAGTGTCACGCCGGCCAAGATCGACGAGCGCCCCCTCACGGAGCGCGCGAGCATAGAGCTTCCATGCCGTCTCTCCGTCCGCGGGGGCCGGCAAGGCCCTTTCGATGGGCGCGGGACGTACGTCCGTTGGCGGCTCGACCGAACGAGCCTGGAGCACACGTGTGCCCAGGTGCGGCGCGAGCAGCTCGACCAGCGGACGCGCTGTGTTGTCGACCAGGGTCGCGATGTCACGAGCAGCAGCGTCGAAGGCGAGCCAACCGATTGTGTAGACACGGCCGTCGTGGTCTGCGCGGAGGGCCGCACGTTCGGCTTCTTTTGCTGCGCGGGCACGCTTGGCGATGGCCGAGGTCGGCCTCGGTCGAAAGTACAGAGGCTCGTCGCCCTGGTCCTCGTCGAGCGGGTCGACAAAAAGCTCGTCGATGCCAAAGGCGCGGCAGAGGGCCCGCTCGGCCGCCTCGGCGGACAGGTACACGCACCGCTCGGCGGCGTCAAAGGAGGCACCCTCGTCGCGGACCAGGATGTCGAGCTTCGAAGTTGCGGCGCGGGCACCGCCGACCAGTCGCGAGAAGGCCCCGAGTGCAATGGCGACACGTCCGTCGGCGGTGCGTCGCGCATCGGCCGGGAGCGAAAGATTGACCTGAGCCGCATCGCCTTCGAAGAGTGAGAGGGCAACTTGACCCTCGCCATCCCAAAACCACGCTCCGAGCGCCTGCACACCGAGCTCCTGCGCAAGAAAGCGTGCCCAGGATTCTGGTGCCTCGAGCTGCTCGACGGCGAGCGACACCCAGGGCCCGCGCTCGACCAGTCGAACCTGCACGAGCATGGGCTCGCTGCGTGACGGCGCTCGCACCAGCTCGAGCCCGCGGCGCTTCATCTTGCGCTCGACCTGGGCGAGCACCGCGGCCCGGCTGGCACCTCGTACATGAACCGAGACTCGCGTGCTCGACACGGTGCAAGGCTACCCGTGTGCGCGCCGCTCCAACAGCGTCTTCCCGATCTCGCGTGTAGCTTTGATGCCGCTGTCGGCCAGCCCGGCGGAGGTCAGGCCAAACGGTTGTCGCCGAGATGCGCGGGAAGGACACCATTGGCGGTGCTACGACACCAACGGACCGTTGCGCGGGCGAGGATGCGATACCCGACGGTGGACAGAATGGTCCCCTTATGCAAGTCGAACAACTCTGCAGTGATCGAGGAGCGCTGCGCCCCGTCGAAGACCTTGTCATCGAGAAGGCACTGACGGATGAACGCGACCATGATCCGGTGACGGTCTCCGAAATTGACGTTGCCGTTGCGAAGGCCCTCATCGGTAAGCCCGGTGACGCAGCGAACAAGCTCTCCGTGGAGGGTCGCCGCAGGACCTTGTGGTGGAACCAAATCGCGAACCATGGCGTCGATGGACGCCGGCCAAGATTCGAAGTCAGCGCTCGTTTCAGCGCGATGGCGGACGTCCTCCCACTGTAAGCGGACCTCTTCGCGAGCGCCGTCCTGGCCCCCTCCTGCGTACTCGACAGCGCTCCAGGCGAAGGGCAGGGCTGCGCTGGGGGGCCACTCGGAACAGCAGTAAGAGACCACCGTCAATCCCTCCGCACATGCGTGAGCGGCATGGTCCGCGAAGAGGCGCGTCTTTCGGTCGTAGCCGGCTTCCTTGGACACGACCTTGCGGAGAGCCGAGATCCGCTTCTTCCTCTTTTCATAGCCTGCGTCGTCAATGCCACCAGCGACCACTTCGTCGAGGATGGACAGAATCTTTTGCATGTCCTTTTGGACGAGCCGCACGGCCATCAGGGGCATCATCCGGCGCGCGCTGGCGACGACGACCGCTCGCCGATCGGACTCCGACAGGAGCGCGAAATGCTCGCGGATTCGATCCCAAGACTCTGTTCGGGCTTGGCTCTCGTCTTTGGTCAACGGCGTCGCCATCGACACGAGCGCCGCAGACCGCAATGACCGGCCTGACGAGAGACGGCCCCCTCGTGAGCAAGCCCGTAATTTACGACACTTGGATGGATGCGACCATCGCCTCCCTCGGCGCATACTGCACCGACGTGGGCGCGACCCAGGGACGCACGGACCGACGCGAGTGCACTGGAGGTCCAACATGGACATTTTTGGCTGGCGCTGGTCCTGCCGTCACCGATGCATCCAAGTGCATCCTGCCAAGCTTGGGACGCCGTGTGCGCCGCCTCTCGACTGCTGTATCCAGAGTCGATTTGGCCGTACCCTAGGAACTCATGGCGAAGCGCACGAAAGCTCCAGCACTGGCATTCGACCCCAACGCCTTCGCATTGACGCTCGTCGACGAGCATCGTGCCGAGCGCGTTGTACTCCCGAGGCCCGCATCGGGTTTGGGTGACAGTGATATTGTCGTGTCGCCAGACGGCACGCTGGCCGCGCTTCACCTTAGTTCGGGGCAGAGCGAAGAGGGGTGGGAGCTGTTCTCCCTGACGCCGAAACTACGGCACCTGGCCAGCGTTCCCTATTTCTTTGGAATGTCCGAGGGGGTTTTCTTCTCGCCGGACAGCAAGCACGTCGTCTGCGCAGCCATGGGCGAGATGGTCTACACGGGCGGGGACGGCACGACGTACAACGACGCTGAGATGGACGAAGAGCTCCGCGCCTCGGCGACATGGGTGTTGGAATACGCGCAGCTGCACGTGCAGGATATCGAGAACGGGAACGTTCGCCGGGTACCGATCTGCGTGCGGCTTCCGAAAGGTTATCGAGACGAACCGTTGGATTGGGAGCCGCCGAGTGAGGTGCGATTCAAGGCTGATGGCGCGCTTTCCCTTTTGGCAGGATGGGGCAAGCGGGTGAAGATCCGCATGCCGCCACGCTCCCGCATACTGTTCGCCCGCGTATGAGCGTCGTCGCGGCATCTCCTCGCGAGTCCCCACCATCGATGCCCGCCCGGGACCTCGCAAAACCCGCACGGTGGCGAGCGGACCTTGCCGTGGGCGGTCTGCTCGCCCCTGCTCTTGTGGCCAATGCGGAGCCGCCGACAAGGCCCCCAATGTAGCCTGTTCCGCAGCGGGTGTTGCGGAGCGCACAACAGCGAAAAACACCTAAATCCTTGATTGTTTGTGCGTGAACGCCTGGCCCAAGCCTTGCGTATGTCTTCTTCGTGCGCAGCGATGAACGCGGCGCCAAACAGGAGATAAAGACGATGAAGGCGATGCACTCTGTGGGCTTTGGGATGTGGGTTCGGCGCGCGGCGATGGCGGGCGCACTGGTGGCCGGGCTCGGTCTCATGACCCGCAGCGCTGCCGCGCGCCAGGACGGGGGCGGCGACAGCTGCGTGGTGGACCCGATGAACCTCAGCGCTGTGATTTGTACGATTGGCGGAGGCTCGTCCCCCTCGACGTTCCTTGGCGCGTTCGCGTCGGACAACAATGGGAAGGGCGGTTGGACCGAGTTCTACAGCGACGACGACGGTGAGTACTGGGTGGAGCACCACGCGGACGGCGGCACCAGCGTTGGCTGGGAAGACGCCCTGGGTGGTGGCAACTACATGAACGGCCCGAAGTTCTCTACGAACCAAGAGGGTACTTACAACAAGAAGAAGCGCCCGGCGCTGAAGGGCGCCATGACCAAGGGCCCGCTCCGCACCTACGCCGCAGCAAAAGCACAGGCCGCGCAGAAGACCGGCACCCTTGCGGCGATGGCGCCGAAGGCAAGCACCGTGAGCCCGAGCACCTTCGGCACCTTTGCGAACCTGTCGATGTACGGCAGCGGCAAGTGCTCTGCGACGCTCATCGTCAAGAAAGACGGCGCTGTTGTGTCGACCACGGGCATCGTCCCGCTGACCTTGCCGGGTCAGAAAGTTGTATCGCTGCCGTCCGTGCCCGGGCAGTACACCATCGAGGCCGTTGGCAAGAACGGCTGCCTTGGCCAAAGCCAAAAGACGAGCGTTGCGGTGCAAGTTGCCCCGCGCCGCTCGTAATGCGCAGGACCCTACGAATCGTCTGATTCGCCAGCAGCACTCTCGGGCACGGTCGCTCCTTCGCGTCCGTGCTCGAGTCGTTTTCCGGCGAGCAGCTTTTCGGCCCGCTCACGGTCCGCGCGTTCCCAGCCTTCTCGAGCGTGCGTGCGTCCGTGCTTCACGCGGTTGATCTCGGCCTGCTTTGCCCTGTCTTCGCGCTGCTTCGTCTTGCGAACTTGGTCAGGTTGACGTTGCTGCTCACCAGTCGATCCGAGTACCCGCGCTGTCGATACCTCATGCTCTCGGTCCTCGAAATTCCCGCGCGGCCAGGCCGGTCGGGCGCGGCGCACTAGAACGCGTTGCCATAAACTCGAGGGTCCCCGGCCACTTTCGATCCCGCTCCCGCACCCGCTCCCGAACTCGCTCGAAAACGAGCGGGTTCGGGGTGCCGCGAGCGAGAGCGCGGCCAGGGGCCTGCGGCTCGGGTATTTGTGACAACGCGCAGTTTGGTTGCACCGCGCATTGCTCGCGCCGCCGGTCTCGACCCCCAGCAACGTAGACCCAGCCCAACGCATCTGACCCCCGATGCGTCGACCATTCGCGCCCCCCTACCACTTGGCCCATGGCCGAGTGCTCCCGTGCGCGTCCACCCGCGCCCAGGGTCTCCCATGAGCAAGGGCGTACCGACGGGTTTTCTTCGTCGTTCAAGGAGCGTGTTGGCGCTCACCGCGGGCGTCGCCGGCCACGAACTCAGGCATCAGTTGCAGTCGCGAATCGCTTCTTCCGACGCATTCAAGCTGTCCGAGGTGCGTGCCCGGGTGGAGCAAGCAAAACTCATCGCCGAGAGCCTGGGGCGCCTCAAAGGTGCCTTCATGAAGGCCGGGCAGCTTCTGTCCATCGACGCCAGCGATCTCTTGCCGCCCGAGGCCACGGCCATTCTCTCGGCGCTCCACGGCAAGGCCGAACCCGTCGACTTCGCCATCATTCGAGAGGTTCTCGAGCGTGAGCTCGGTGCCGAACGCTTGGGCCAGCTTGCGGACCTGGACCCGGTGCCCGCTGCGTCCGCGAGCATCGGACAGGTGCACCGCGCGCGGGCGTTTGGCGTGCCCGTTGCCGTCAAGGTTCAGTATCCAGGTGTCGCGGCAAGCATCGACGACGACGTTGCGCTGCTCGAGAAGCTGGCTCGCCTTCTCCAGCCGCGAGATCGACCTCGCGGCCACCTTCGACGAACTGCGGAGTGTGCTTCATCTCGAGGCGGACTATGTGCGCGAGCGCGAGTACCTGGAACGCTACGGTACCCTGGTGGCGGGCGACGCGCGCTTCGAGGTGCCGCGGGCGCTCCCTTCGCTCTGCACGGAAAAGGTGCTCACCATGTCCTGGGCAGACGGCATGCCCCTGGGCGAGTGGCTGGCCTGCGAACCTCCGCGCGGCGACCGCGTTCACTTTGCGAAGACCATGCTCGACCTTTACTGCTTGGAGTTCTTTCAGTGGGGCGTCGTCCAGACGGACCCAAACTTCGGCAACTTCCTGATTCGGCCGAACGAGCCCACCATCGTGCTTTTGGACTTTGGCGCCACCCTCGAATACGACGCGCAGTTCCGCGCCCGCTACGTGGATCTTCTACGGTCTGTCGCCACCGGTTCTGCGCAAAAGGTCATCGATGCGGGCATTGCATTCGAACTCATCGATGCCCGTGAGTCTCGAGACACGCAGCAGTTGTTCGTCGAGATGCTCATGAGTGCTGCGGAGCCCTTTGGCCGGCATCTTCAGCCTTTCGACTTCGGCAGTACCGACTACGCCGTCCGGTCTCAAGATATCGTCAAGCGTTTCGTTTCAAGTCTCCGGTTTTCGCCGCCGCCGCGGCATCTCATCTTTTTGCACCGCAAACTGGGAGGCATTTTTCAGCTTCTGCGGAGGCTCGACATTGCCATGGACCTTTCCCCCTATTGGGAACAGATGCTCGGAGTTTCGAACCCGACGCCGGTGTCCAGCGCCCCTGGCGAGGTTTCGTCATGAGCGTTGCGGGCAAAACCCCCGAGGTGGTTTTCATCGTCGGTGGGCATGGCGGCATCGGCAGCGCCCTCGCCGCGCGTCTCGTGGCGCGTGGCGCCACGGTCATCCTCGCTGGTCGCGACGAAGCAGCTGTGCGCGCTGCCGTGGGCGCCCTTCAAAGTGAACGCGCACACGCGGTCACCCTCGATGCACGCGACTTCGACGCGACGGAGCTGGCGCTCAAGGCTGCCTCGGAGCGGCACGGCAACCTGACGGCCGCCCTGAACCTGGCCGGTTCGATCCTGCTCAAGCCCGCGCACTTGACATCGTCCGCAGAGTGGGCCGACGTGCTCGGAACCAACTTGACCACGGCC